>NZ_JAMSKS010000011.1:0-230749 GCF_024436645.1 Rhodococcus sp. T9N
GCGCCGATGGTACTGCACTCGACAGGGTGTGGGAGAGTAGGACACCGCCGAACACCCGTTAACCGAAAGGGGACCCAACATATTGGGTCCCCTTTCGTGCGTTGTATGAGAGGAATGACTGTGTCGGAGAATGGCGACGAGCGTCGGTCCTTCCGTGGGGGAGGAGCGCCTCGATCAGGTGGCCCCCGTCGTGACAACGACGGGCGTGGATCACGCGGCGCTGCAGGCGGAGACCGCCGCGGTGGTGCCGGAGACAACAACCGTGGCGGTGCTGGAAACAGTAACCGCGGCGGCGGATTCAACGGCGGACAGCGTCGCGGCGGCGAGGGTGGGTTCACCCCTCGTGGACGCGATGGCGACCGCAACCGTCAGCAAGCACGACCTGACGAACCGGATTTGCCCGACAACGTAGAGCCCACGGAGTTGGACCCGGCCGTTCGTCGGGATCTGCTCAGCCTCGACAAGGACAACGCCAACACAGTTGCGCGTCACCTCGTCATGGCGGGCAAGCTCGTCGACGAAGATCCGGAACTCGCACTGCTCCACGCTCGCGCTGCCCGTCAGCGCGCCGGCCGAATTGCGGTCGTTCGTGAAGCTGCCGGAATCACTGCATACCACGCGGGTGAATGGGCCGAAGCTCTCTCCGAGCTCCGTGCTGCCCGTCGAATGGCTGGTGGACCGGGTCTGATCGCTGTCATGGCCGACTGCGAACGCGGTTTGGGTCGACCCGAACGCGCGATCGAGCTCGGCCGTAGCGACGAGGCTGCCCTGCTTTCGGGCGACGAGGCTTCGGAGTTGAGGATCGTCGTCGCGGGCGCCCGCATGGATCTCGGTCAGTTCGACCAGGCAGTTGTCACACTGCAGACCAAGGATCTGGACGCAGCGCGTACCGGTGAAGCTGCGGCTCGGCTGTTCTACGCCTACGCCGATGCCCTCGTTGCAGCTGGTCGTGTCGAAGACGGACTGAAATGGTTCCTCAACGCTGCAGCTGCTGACCTCGAGGGTGACACGGATGCCGAAGAACGGGTGGCCGAGTTGACCGGAGAAGATCAGTGACCGTGCTTCGTACTCAGTACGACGTACTTTTGCTCGATCTCGATGGCACTCTGTACGCCGGAGCTCATGCGATTCCCGGCACCCAGGCCGCTCTCGGTCAGGGCACGCAGGCTTTGTACTACGTGACCAACAATGCGAGTCGCTCGCCTTCGGCAGTGTCGGCGCATCTGACCGAACTCGGTTTCGATTCCGAAGACGATCGTGTCGTCACCAGTTCTCAGACGGCAGTGCGTCTGCTGTCGGAGCGTCTCGAACCCGGTGCCGCTGTGCTCGTCGTCGGTACCGACGCATTGGCCGACGAGGTGACGCGCGTCGGGTTGCTTCCGGTGCGCGAATTCGCGGATTCTCCGGTTGCTGTCGTTCAAGGACATTCGACGGAGACCAACTGGTCGATCCTTGCCGAGGCGTGCTTGGCGATCCGGGCCGGTGCGCTGTGGGTAGCGGCAAACCTGGACACAACACTGCCGTCGGAGCGGGGTTTGGTGCTGGGCAACGGCTCGATGGTGGCAGCTCTACGCGCTGCGACCAAGCAGGAACCGTTGGTGGCAGGTAAGCCTGCTGCACCGCTGATGGAGGATGCGCTCGCTCGCAGCGGGTGCTCGCGTCCACTGGTGGTCGGTGATCGTTTGGACACCGATATCGAAGGCGCACAAGCTGTTTCGATCGACTCGTTGTTGGTTCTCACCGGTGTGAGCACGCCGGGTGACGTACTGCGGGCTCCGGTTGAGCAGCGCCCCACCTACATTGCAGCAACTTTGGATTCGCTCAATCAGCCGGCCGTCGAATCGCTGGTCGGTGCGGACTCCAAGTGGTCTGTCTCCGTGAACGGGTCGGCGCTGGTTGTCGACGGCCCGGTTGTCGGGGACGAGATGTCGCTTCTACGCGCGGTTGCGCCTGTCGCATGGGCTAATCCGTCGTTCCGGACCCTGGAAGCGTCGGATGCCGGCGTGGCGGATCTGTTTGCATCCTGGCTCGTCTGATCTCTCGCAAATGTGTTCGACTCGCGGGGGTGCGGGTGTATGCGTAACCGAGAGTCATGCACTAACGTTGTGCCCGATGAGCACGCCGACACCGCACCCCGGAAACACGAGTAACGGATCTCCGTTGCCCGGGCCACGCCCTTCCGTCGATCCGGAACGCATACGTTCTGACGTCGACGGTTTGCTGGCGCGCCTCGGTGGCATCGAACAGGATCCGAACGATCAGCACGGAGCAGGTGTGATTCCGCAGAAGGCACATATTTTGGAACAGGCACACGAGGTGCTCGTCCAGGCACTCGCCTCTGTGGACAGGGCTTGACGTGGCACGTAGAGCACGGGTGGACGCCGAACTTGTCCGTCGCGGACTCGCACGGTCACGAGATCATGCGCAAGAACTGATTTCCGCCGGGCGAGTTCTCATCTCGGGAGCCGTTGCGACCAAGCCTGCGACGGCGATCGAAGCCGGAACGCCACTTCGGGTCGTCGAGGTGGAGCAGGAAGTTTCGTGGGCGTCGCGAGGTGCTCACAAACTGATCGGCGCACTCGACGCCTTCGGTGCCGAAGGATTGACGGTCGAAGGTCGCCGTTGCCTCGACGCCGGCGCATCCACCGGTGGGTTCACCGATGTTCTGCTGACGCGTGGTGCGAAGGAAGTTGTCGCAGTCGACGTCGGCTACGGACAACTGGTGTGGCGCCTGCAGTCCGATGACCGGGTGCACGTCATCGACCGAACCAATGTTCGTGCAATTGATGCAGAGACCATCGGCGGAACTGTCGATCTCGTTGTCGCGGACTTGTCGTTCATTTCTCTCAAACTTGTACTCGGGGCGTTTGTCGCCTGTACTGCTGACGGCGCGGACCTGGTTCCGATGGTCAAGCCTCAGTTCGAGGTGGGCAAGGACCGCGTCGGTGCCGGTGGCGTCGTACGAGATCCGGAATTGCGAATCTCGGCTGTGCTCGACGTGTCGGAGGCTGCTGCAAAGGTAGGTCTGCGGACGTTAGGTGTTGTGGCCAGCCCATTGCCCGGTCCGTCGGGAAATGTCGAGTATTTCCTGTGGCTTCGAAAGACAGGTTCGCCCGGTGATCACGAGCCGGACACCGAGGGAATTCCTTCGGTGGAGGACATGATTCGCAAGGCTGTAGAGGAAGGGCCCCAGTGAACGCGGTCACGAACGGCGAGTCGCGCGAGATCCTTCTTGTCGCACACCCTGGTCGACGTGACATCACGGAAACCGCCAAACGAGTCGGGAAGATTTTCGAACGGGCGGGAATCGGGCTGCGAGTCCTCGTCGACGAAGCAGACAGCTCGCGCATCGAAGCAATGACGGAACCCGCGGGCTTCTCTGCGCCGGGTCTCGACGTCACGGTTGTTCATCCCGGCCCTGATGCTGCCGTCGGATGCGAGTTAGTTCTGGTTCTCGGTGGTGACGGCACATTTCTGCGCGCCGCCGAACTCGCTCAAGAAGCGTCCATTCCGGTACTGGGCATCAACCTCGGACGGATCGGATTTCTGGCAGAGACCGAGGCCGAGCATCTCGACGAGGCGCTCGCACAGGTAGTTCGCAAGGAATATCGCGTCGAGTCCCGTATGACACTCGACGTTGTGATTCGGGTGGACGACGAGATCATCGATCGCGGGTGGGCGCTCAACGAGGCCAGTATCGAGAATCGTTCGCGTCTGGGAGTTCTCGAAGTTGTCCTCGAAGTCGACGGCCGACCGGTGTCTGCCTTCGGTTGCGACGGTGTTCTCGTGTCCACTCCTACAGGCTCGACCGCTTACGCATTTTCCGCAGGCGGCCCTGTCGTGTGGCCCGAACTCGAAGCTTTGCTCGTCGTACCCAGCAACGCGCATGCGCTGTTCGCGCGGCCGTTGGTCACCAGCCCGAATTCGATCATCGCGGTGGAGACCGTCGCCGGTAGCCACGACGGCCTGGTCTTCTGCGACGGTCGTCGTACGTTGGAACTGCCTGCCGGCGCTCGCGTCGAGATCGTTCGCGGCGCCACTCCCGTCAAGTGGGTCCGGTTGGACTCTGCGCCCTTCGCTGATCGGATGGTTCGCAAGTTCGAGCTTCCGGTTACCGGATGGCGAGGAAGGAAGCCTTAATCGTGCTCGCAGAGATCCGTATCGACAGTCTTGGTGTGATCTCCGAGGCCAGCGCCCAGTTCCACGAGGGCCTGACCGTCCTGACCGGTGAAACCGGCGCAGGTAAAACGATGGTCGTCACCAGCTTGCACCTCCTCAGCGGAGCGCGAGCCGATGCCGGGCGGGTGCGGTTGGGCGCGTCGCGAGCCGTCGTCGAAGGACGATTCATCGCCGACGACGTCTCACCGGCCACCGAGCGTGAGATCGTCCGAATCCTGGAATCGTCCGGCGCCGAGCGCGACGAGGACGGGACCATCATCGCCGTCCGGACAGTCGGCAGCGACGGCCGCTCACGGGCTCATCTCGGCGGACGAAGCGTGCCGGCGGGAGTTCTCTCCGAATTCACGGATCCACTTCTGACTGTCCACGGACAGAACGATCAGCTGCGATTGCTTCGTCCCGACCAGCAACGCAATGCGCTGGACCGCTTCGGGGACAAGGCAATCGGAACGCTGCTGACGAGGTACCGCAAACACCGTCGTGAATGGCTAGATGCTCGTTCGGAGTTGATCGAACGCACGTCGAAGGCTCGTGAACTGGCGCAAGAAGCAGATCAGTTGACCTTCGCGCTCAACGAAATCGACGGCGTGGCACCCGAGCCAGGCGAGGACACGGCAATCGTTGCCGAAGTTCGTCGACTCAGTGAACTCGATTCGCTCCGCTCGGCTGCGGAAGAGGCGCACGCTGCGCTCGCCGGTAGTGACGACATGGCCAACGGCGACGTCGGGGTCATGCCGGCGCTAGACCTGATGTCCGAAGCGCGGGCGCGTATCGAGTCGGTCACCGACGCAGATCTGGACGGCCTCGGTTCCCGGTTGGCCGACGCTATTGCCGTCGTCACCGATGTTGCCGGTGACCTGAACACCTATCTGTCCGGGCTGCCCGCAGACCCGGGTGCTCTGGACTCGCTGCTGTCGCGGCAATCGGAACTGAAGACTCTGACTCGCAAGTACGCCGCCGATGTCGACGGTGTTCTCGAATGGGCAGATACCGCTCGCGCTCGTCTGTCCAAACTCGACGTGTCGTCGGATGCGTTGTCGCTGTTGGCCAAGCAGGTCGAGGAGACGGCTGGCCTCACCGCGGAAGCCGCCACAAAGCTGAGCGCCGCCAGAGTCAAGGCAGCGGCAAAGCTCGCCAAAGCCGTCAGCGCGGAACTCGCCGGTCTGGCGATGGGACGTGCGGGCCTCGAGGTGACTGTGCGTTCGCAGCCTGCCGGCCCGCAGGACTCGGCGCCGCTCAGCGTCGGGGGAGTAGACCTTCATGCCGGGTCTGCCGGCGTCGACGAGGTGGAATTTCGTCTCTCTGCGCACAGCGGGGCACCGTCACTTCCGATCAGTAAGAGCGCTTCCGGTGGCGAGCTGTCACGCGTCATGCTGGCGCTCGAGGTTGTTCTCGCTGGTAGCGACACCGGCGCGACGATGGTTTTCGACGAAGTGGACGCGGGGGTCGGTGGTCGCGCTGCTGTCGAGATCGGCCGCCGATTGGCGAAACTTGCTCGTACGCATCAGGTTATCGTCGTCACCCACCTTCCGCAGGTTGCTGCGTTTGCCGACACCCACCTCGTGGTGGACAAGGTCGACGACAAAGGCGGAGTGGTGAGCAGTGGCGTGCGGACCTTGTCGGATTCGGATCGGGTGGTCGAATTGGCCCGTATGTTGGCAGGGCTGGACGACACCGAGACCGGTCGTGCGCACGCCGAAGAACTGCTCGAGATCGCGAATGCGGCCCGCGTCACAGATTGAAGGTTCTGTGGTGTTGGTGTGACTGATGTGGTAGTTGTCGGCGCGCCTCCACCGGTCAACGCGGTTTCAGGTTCATCATCGAAGCCATGAAGATGCCCGGATTGCTCTCACGTAACACCGAATCCTTGCCTGGGATCAGTGGCATCGCCAGGGCCGATCGGAACACGGCGAAGCTTCTACGCCGCGTCGGTCCTGGAGACATCGTGATCCTCGACGAAGTCGACATCGATCGCCGGACCGCCGATGCTCTGGTGAAAGCCGGAGTCATGGCCGTGGTCAACGCGTCGCCGTCGATTTCGGGGCGGTACCCCAACCTCGGACCGGAAGTGATCGTCGCCAACGACATCGTTCTGATCGATGCCGTAGACGGTGACGTCTTCAAGAACGTCAAGGACGGCAGCAAGATCCGCCTGCACGAGGGCGAGATCTTCAACGGCGAGAAGAGCCTCGTCAAGGGCGAAGAGCAGACCGAGGCCGAGATCTCCGATCGGATGATCGAGGCCAAGACCGGCCTGGTCGATCACCTGGAAGCGTTCTCGGGTAACACCATCGAGTTCATCCGCACCGAAAGTCCTTTGCTGATCGACGGAATCGGTGTTCCGGACATCGACATCGACTTGAAGGATCGCCACGTCGTGGTCGTCTCCGACGGACCCGAACACGAGGCAGATCTGAAGAACCTCAAGCCCTTCATCAAGGAGTATTCGCCGATCCTGATCGGTGTCGGCGCAGGTGCGGACGTGTTGAGCAAGGCCGGATACCGCCCCGATCTGATCGTGGGCGACCCGGAAGAGATCACCAGTTCCACCCTCAAGTCCGGCGCGGAAGTTGTACTGCCCGCAGACCAGGACGGTCATGCGGCGGGGCTTTCCCGAATCCAGGATCTCGGTATCGGGGCGATGACGTTCCCGGCGACCTGCTCACCGACCGACCTTGCGTTGCTGCTCGCCGATCACCACGGAGCTTCACTGATCGTGACGGTCGGCAACGTGGTGTCCTTGGACGAGTTCTTCGACCGTGGGCGTCGTGAAAGCAATCCGTCGGCGTTCATGACACGGCTCAAGGTGGGACCGAAACTGGTCGACGCCAAGGCTGTGGCAACGCTGTATCGAAGTCGAGTGTCCGGCGGCGCGATCGCGCTCCTGGTGCTCGCCGCCCTGGTGGCAGTGATCGTCGCCCTGGTCGTGTCCAATGCCGGTAGTGAAGTTCTCGACTGGGCAATCGCAACGTGGAACAGCTTCGCGCTGTGGGTTCAGGGGCTCTTCAAGTGATTTCGATGCGTCAACATGCAATTTCCATAGCGGCAATCTTCCTGGCACTCGCGATCGGCGTGGTGCTCGGTTCCGGAATGCTGTCCAGTGGATTGCTTTCGGGTCTGCGCGACGACAAGGCGGACCTGCAGAACGAGATCGAAGACCTCAATCAACAGTCCAATCAGCTTCAGCAGCAACTCAATTCCGCGGACGGCTTCGATGCTGCTGTCGGCGGTCGCGTCGTGCGTGACAGTCTCGCTGGTCGCACCGTCGTCGTCATCACGGCACCGGACGCGGATCCCGGTGATCTCGACGGTGTCAACCGACTCGTTACTGCCGCCGGTGGCGCCGTGACCGGACGCGTCTCGCTCACCGATTCGTTTGTCGACGCCACGGGCGGTGACCGCTTGCGGACCGTCGTCACCAATGTCATCCCTGCGGGCATCACCCTCAAGACCGGTGCGGTCGATCAGGGCAGTCTCGCGGGTGATCTGCTGGGTTCGGTTCTGCTTCTCAACGGGCAGAACAGCGAGCCGCAGAGCACTCCGGACGAGATGAATCTCGCGCTCGACTCGCTGCGTAGCGCCGGTTTCATCAGCTACGACGACGGAGCGGTCAAGCCGGCTCAGCTCGCGGTGGTTCTCACCGGCGACAACAAGAGTGAATCCGACGCAGCCACGGGTAACCGCGGCGCCGTCATTGCCCGGTTTGCAGGTGCTCTCGACGGACGCGGCGCAGGAACGATTCTCGCGGGCCGGCCTGGCTCGGCCGAGGGCAGTGGTCCGGTTGCCGTCGCTCGTGCGGACGCGGCGCTCTCAGCGGGCTTGACGACCATCGACAACATCGATCGGGAGTCGGGCAAGATCACCACGCCGTTGGCGCTGCAGGAACAGTTGAACGGCGGCGCCGGCCGCTACGGCACGGGACCGGGAGCGGCGGCGGTCACCGTCGGCGCACCCACCAACTGAACACCCCGGTATTGATACGCCGGTCACATCGGGGGCGGAAAGTCGGCGCGTTGTAGGCACCGACCCCCGATAGGTGTTACCGTGAAATCCCGTGGGTCGGCAGGCCCCAGCATGCTTCATCAGACCAAGCCCTGCACAGTCGTCACGGGAGCCCCTTTGCCACAGTCACGCACTAACACGCGTACCGCCACCAAGCACATCTTCGTCAGCGGAGGTGTAGCTTCCTCGCTCGGCAAAGGTTTGACCGCCTCGAGCCTGGGACAGTTGTTGACCGCGCGGGGAATGCGCGTGACCATGCAGAAGCTCGATCCCTATCTCAATGTGGATCCGGGCACCATGAACCCCTTCCAGCACGGCGAGGTCTTCGTCACCGAAGACGGTGCCGAGACCGACCTCGATGTCGGGCACTACGAGCGGTTCCTCGACCGTGACCTATCCGGTCAGGCGAACGTCACCACCGGCCAGGTTTACTCGACGGTCATCGCCAAGGAACGCCGCGGCGAGTACCTCGGCGACACCGTTCAGGTCATCCCGCACATCACCGACGAGATCAAGCGTCGCATCCTCGAGATGAGCGGCCCCGATCTGCAGGGACACCGCCCGGACGTCGTGATCACCGAAATCGGTGGCACCGTCGGCGACATCGAATCGCAGCCCTTCCTCGAAGCCGCTCGCCAGGTCCGCCACGACGTCGGCCGCGACAACGTCTTCTTCCTGCACGTCTCCCTCGTGCCGTACCTCGGCCCCTCCGGAGAACTCAAGACCAAGCCCACGCAGCACTCGGTTGCGTCGTTGCGCAGCATCGGCATTCAGCCCGACGCGCTGATCCTTCGTTGCGATCGTGACGTTCCGCAGGGCCTCAAGAACAAGATCGCGCTCATGTGCGACGTGGACGTCGACGCCTGCATCTCGACGCCCGACGCTCCCTCGATCTACGACATCCCGAAGGTTCTGCACCGTGAGGGCCTCGACGCTTACGTCGTTCGCCAGCTCGGTCTCCCGTTCCGCGACGTCGACTGGACCGTGTGGGGCAACCTCCTCGATCGTGTTCACCAGCCGCGTGAGACCGTGCGGGTCGCGTTGGTCGGCAAGTACGTCGACCTGCCCGACGCATACCTCTCCGTCACCGAGGCACTGCGCGCCGGTGGATTCGCGAACCGGTCCAAGGTCGAGATCTCCTGGGTCCCGTCGGACGCCTGTGAGACCGAAGCCGGAGCGCAGGCCGCTCTCGGTGACGTCGACGGTGTTCTGATCCCCGGCGGCTTCGGCATCCGCGGCATCGAAGGCAAGCTCGGCGCGATCCGTTTCGCACGTTCGCGCAAGCTGCCGCTGCTGGGTCTGTGCCTGGGTCTGCAGTGCGTCGTCATCGAAGCTGCTCGTAGCGTCGGCCTCGACGATGCCAACTCGGCCGAGTTCGAGCCGGACACCAAGCACCCGGTCATCTCCACGATGGCTGATCAGGAAGACGTCATCGCCGGTGACGCCGACCTCGGTGGCACCATGCGTCTGGGTGCTTACCCGGCCGTGCTGACCAAGGGTTCCGTCGTCGCTCAGGCCTACGGAACCGAGGACGTCTCCGAGCGTCACCGTCACCGCTACGAGGTCAACAACACCTACCGCGATCGGATTGCCAAGTCCGGCTTGCAGTTCAGCGGAACCTCGCCGGACGGCCACCTGGTCGAGTTCGTCGAGTACCCGCGTGAGCAGCATCCGTTCTTCGTTGCCACCCAGGCACACCCGGAGCTCAAGAGCCGTCCGACGCGCCCGCACCCGCTGTTCGCGGCCTTCGTCGAAGCAGCGTTGACGTACAAGCTCGAAGAGCGCCTGCCCGTCGACGTCCACGGTGACGAGAAGATCGACACCGCTGCCACCGAGACAGCGCTCGACGCTGCAGTCGAGAACGTGGAAAAGGTCTAGCCACACATGAGCGATCCCGGTCGGCACGAATTCGACACCCTCGGCTCCAAGACGGTCTACACCGGCGCGATCATCGCGTTGCGCGTCGACACCGTTGCGATGCCTGGTGGTCAGCGTGCCGATCGGGAAGTCGTCGAGCATCACGGCGCCGTTGCCGTCGTGGCACTGGACGAGCACGACAACCTGGTGCTGATTCACCAGTACCGTCACCCGCTCGGGCACCGGTTGTGGGAAATTCCTGCCGGTCTGCTCGACGCTCCGGGGGAGAGCCCGGTCGAGGCTGCAGCGCGCGAGCTGGGCGAAGAAACCGGACTCGGCGCCGACCGATGGTCGGTGCTGGTCGATGTCGCTCTCTCACCCGGGTTCACGGACGAGGCGGTTCGCGTCTTCCTCGCCGAGGGGTTGCACGAGGTGGAGCGCGACGATCCCGAACACGAAGAAGCCGATCTCGAGATTTCGCGGGTTCCGCTCGCCGACGCCGTCGACATGGCGCTACGCGGCGACATCGTCAATGCCACAGCGGTATCAGGCATTCTCGCGATCGCCACCGCACGCGCGACGGGAAAGCCGCTACGCCCCGCCGACGCACCGTGGCCCGATCGTCCTCGCGCATTCGGAGAACGCAAGTCGCGAGCCTGAAGTGCTTGCCCGACAGGTGGACTCGTATCTCGACCATCTAGCGGTCGAGCGAGGATCTGCGCGCAATACTCTACTTTCCTATCGCCGCGACCTGAATCGGTACGCGGAGTACCTGCACGGACGCGGCATCGACGACGTCGCGGGCGTGACGGAGAACGACGTCACCGAATTCGTGACACATCTGCGCCTGGGTGACAAAGATTCCGGCGTCGTACCATTGGCGGCCAGTTCGGCAGCACGCACCCTGATCGCGGTTCGCGGATTCCACAAGTTTTCCGCCGCCGAAGGTCTGGTCAGCGTCGACGTGGCCCGAACGGTCAAGCCGCCGACGCCCGGACGCAAGCTGCCCAAGGCCCTGCCTCTCGACGACGTGATCGCCCTGCTCGACGCTTCGGGTGGCGGTGCGGCCGGTGACGGGCCCCGTGACCTGCGGGATCGCGCTCTGCTCGAGCTCCTGTACTCGACCGGAGCGCGAATCACCGAGGCGATCGATCTGGACGTCGACGACATCGATACCGAAACTCGTTCCGTGCTGCTCAAGGGCAAGGGCGGCAAGCAGCGGATCGTCCCCGTCGGCAGGCCGGCGATCGCCGCCGTCGACGCGTATCTCGTCCGCGGGCGCCCCAGCCTGGCGACGCGCGGTGTTCCTGCCCTCTTTCTCAACGCGCGCGGTGGACGCCTCTCGCGTCAGAGTGCATGGCAGATTCTTCAGGACGCGGCCGCGTCGGCCGGGATCAAGGCGGACGTCTCACCCCATACGCTCAGGCACTCGTTTGCCACACACCTGCTCGACGGCGGCGCGGACGTACGCGTCGTGCAGGAACTTCTCGGTCACGCTTCGGTAACCACGACGCAGATCTACACACTGGTCACCGTCACCGCGTTGCGCGAAGTGTGGGCTCAGGCACACCCGCGTGCCCGTTAGGGGTTGGTTGGCTCATGCGTGTCTGCGAGACCATTCGGTGATGTAAGCGGTAGCGTTCAAGGAGCGCGAGCGGCCTCCACCGCAGTTTCGGGGGTTTGCCGGCGCCGAGAGCAACCGCCGAAAGAGTAGGGGAGCATCGGACCGTGTCGACATCGCAGCCACCAGCGGCGGAGTCCGCGCCGCCGCATGTCAATGCCCAACTCTTCGAGCGCGTGAACGAATCAGCACCAGCTGTACCCTCCGAACCAGAGGCGATGTTCGAAATAGATACGACGCCAGTAGCCTCTCCACCTGCGGAAACCCTCACCGTTTCCGCGGAAGAACTCGGCCCGACAGGTCGACCGGTCCGCGAGGTACCCCAACCGACACCGTTGGCGCACCACGGACCCGCGATGATCATCGCGATGTGCAACCAGAAGGGCGGCGTCGGCAAGACGACGTCGACCATCAACCTGGGTGCATCGTTGGCTGAATACGGTCGTCGAGTGCTCCTGGTGGATCTCGATCCGCAAGGCGCGTTGTCTGCCGGACTGGGCGTTCAGCATCACGACCTCGAACTGACCGTCCATAACCTTCTGGTCGAACCACGTGTGTCCATCGACGACGTGCTGATGCGAACCCGGGTCGACGGCCTCGACCTGCTCCCCAGCAATATCGACCTTTCGGCCGCCGAGATCCAATTGGTCACCGAGGTCGGGCGTGAGCAGACCTTGGGACGCGTGTTGCACCCGGTTCTCGATCGGTACGACTACGTGCTCATCGACTGCCAGCCGTCGCTTGGCCTGCTCACCGTGAATGCGTTGGCCTGCGCCGATTCGGTCATCATTCCGATGGAATGCGAGTACTTCAGCCTGCGCGGCCTGGCACTGCTCAACGACACCGTCGAAAAGGTGCACGACCGTCTCAATCCGAAGCTCGAGTTGGCCGGCATCGTCGTCACGATGTTCGACGCTCGGACCCTGCACGCCCGTGAGGTGATGGCACGCGTCGTCGAGGTGTTCGGCGACGTCGTCTACGACACGGTGATCAACCGCACCGTTCGATTCCCCGAAACCAGCGTCGCCGGTGAGCCGATCACGACGTGGGCGCCGAAATCGGCTGGGGCCGAGGCATATAGAGCATTGGCCCGCGAGGTCATTCACCGGTCTGGTCGTTAGTGGAACTGATTGCATCGCAAGAAGATTCGGTCGAAGTCGAGCCGGATTCGATCGACCCGAACGTGCCGACCGACGCTCAGACCGCAGCCAAGGCTGCCGGTTTCCGAGTCACTCTCAGGAACTTCGAAGGCCCGTTCGATCTGCTGTTGAACCTGATCAATCAACGGCAACTCGATGTCACCGAAGTCGCCCTGCACACCGTCACGGACGATTTCATCGCGTACACCAAGGAACTCGGCAGTGCGATGGGCCTCGATCAGACAACAGAGTTTCTGGTCGTCGCGGCCACGCTTCTGGATCTGAAAGCCGCAAGGCTGTTGCCCGCCGGGCAGGTCGAGGACGCGGAGGATCTGGCGCTACTCGAAGCCCGCGACCTTCTCTTCGCGCGACTGCTGCAGTACCGGGCGTACAAACAAGTTGCGGCGCTGTTCGGTGAGTTGGAGGAAGCAGCGCTGCGGCGCTATCCGCGCTCGGTTGCCGTCGAGGATCAGTTCACCGAACTCCTGCCCGAGGTGTTGTTGGGCGTCGATCCTCAGCGTTTTGCGGAGATCGCGGCGACGGTGTTCACACCGCGTCCGGTGCCGACAGTGGGCCTCGATCACCTCCATGTGTCCAATATCTCGATACCCGAACAAGCCGAGCGAATTCTCGAGTTGCTGCGCGAGCGAGGCA
Organism: Rhodococcus sp. T9N; assembly: GCF_024436645.1. Taxonomy (NCBI): domain Bacteria; kingdom Bacillati; phylum Actinomycetota; class Actinomycetes; order Mycobacteriales; family Nocardiaceae; genus Rhodococcus; species Rhodococcus sp. T9N. Next base: position 13,453 of record NZ_JAMSKS010000011.1, read on the forward strand.
TAGGGGAGTGGACACCCTTCGGGGACCTCGTTGCCGAGTGCGAAATCACTGTCGAGATAGTCGCAAGATTTCTCGCGTTGCTCGAGTTGTATCGCCGGCAGGTCATTGTGTTCGAGCAACCCGAAGCACTCGGACCGCTGATGGTGAGTTGGACCGGAGACGACCCGGCCGCGCCGGTCACAGAGGAGGACTACGGATGAACGCCGAGCCGACGGAATCAGAGTCTTCGCAGCTAGACGAGATGATCGAGCCTACCGAACACGCCTCGGAGTCCGAAGATTCCGCCCCCGATTTCGAACTCGACGACGATCAACTCGACGCAGTGCTGGAGTCGCTTCTGCTTGTCGTGGATTCGCCGGCCGAAGTGAACCAACTCGCATCTGTCACCGGAACCGCGCCGGAACGAGTCGAAGAACGCCTGACGTCGATGTCGGCCGCATTGACCGCTCGCGGCAGCGGAATGGACCTTCGCTACGCGGGCGACGGATGGCGTCTGTACACGCGACAAGAGTTTGCCCCGTACGTGGAAAAGCTGCTATTGGACGGCGCACGCACCAAATTGACCAGGGCGGCATTGGAAACTTTGGCCGTAGTCGCATACCGTCAACCGTTGACTCGTGCGCGGATCAGTGCGGTACGAGGCGTCAACGTGGACGGGGTGGTACGCACCCTCCTTGCCCGCGGACTGATCGCGGAAGCCGGGCCTGACCCGGACACCAACGCGACACGGTACTCCACGACCGAACTGTTCCTCGAACGGCTCGGCCTGGCCTCGCTGAGCGAGCTCCCGGAGTTGGCCCCGCTCTTGCCTGATGTCGATCTCATCGACGACATCAGCGAAAGCCTGGAATCCGATCCGCGATTTGCGAGAATGAACAAGGCAGACGTGCCCGCTGACGTAGTGGACACCGAAGTCGACGACTGACCGGAATCCCGGCGCTCGTCAGCACCGAGAAAGACCCGACCACGCTCGGGAAACAGTAGAAAACTGACAGGAAAAAAGTGAACAATCCCGCTCGCCGAGATGGCACACCGGACCGTAACAACTCCCGCGACAACCGCGGCGCACGCAGCGATGCCCCCCGTGGTGGTCGCAGCGACGCCCCCCGCGGCGCACGTAGCGAAGCGCCCCGTGGTGGACGCAGCAACACTTCCCGCAGTACCTCTGGATACGACCGCAACGCCGGATCCGACCGTCCCCGCACGGACGACCGTCGCGGTGGATTCAATGATGACCGTCGCCCGCCGCGCAGTGATGACCGTCGCCCGCCGCGCAGCGATGACCGTCGCCCCGCACGTACCGACGACCGTCGTGGTGGCTACAACGACGACCGTCGCGGACCGCGCACTGACGACCGCCGCGGACCCCGCAGCGATGACCGCCGTACCCCCCACGTCGACGCCCGTCGCGCACCGCGTGGCGGCGCTGACCGTCGTAGTGACGATCAGCGCGGCGCACACCCCGACGCTCCTCGCGGCGGCGCATGGTCGAACGCACCTCGTGGGTCCAAGTTCGACGGACCTCCGCGCAAGCGCCCGGCAGCCCCGACACCGCCGGCGACCAACAAGCGTGGCAAGCCGAAGACCGAGAAGCCGCAGCGCGTCGTCTCTCAGAACCCGTTGGTCTCCAACGCCAAGCCGGCGCGTCATCAGCATGCCGAGATCACCAAGCACGACGGCCCGCCGAAGGGCGACGGCGTCCGCTTGCAGAAGGTGCTGGCTCAGGCCGGCGTCGCATCACGCCGCGCTGCTGAAGAACTGATCGATCAGGGTCGCGTCGAGGTCGACGGCCGCATCGTGGTCGAACAGGGTCTGCGTGTCGACCCCGAGAACGCAGTGGTTCGTGTCGACGGCGTCCGCGTCGTCGTGCAGAAGGACCTCGTCTACCTCGCGATGAACAAGCCGCGTGGCTGGCAGTGCACCATGTCCGACGATCTCGGTCGTCCGTGCGTCGGTGACATCGTCTCCGAGCGCGTTCAGTCGGGTCAGCGGCTCTTCCACGTCGGCCGTCTCGACGCCGACACCGAAGGCTTGCTCCTCTTCACCAACGACGGCGATCTCGCTCACCGCCTGATGCACCCGTCGTTCGAGGTTCCGAAGACGTACCTCGCCACCGTTCACGGCGTTGTCGAGCGCAGCACCGGTAAGCAGTTGCGTGACGGTGTCACCCTCGACGACGGTCCGGCCAAGGTGGACGCGTTCACCGTGCTCGAGATCAACGAGGGCAAGACGCTCGTCAAGCTCGTTCTGCACGAAGGTCGCAAGCACATCGTGCGTCGCCTCCTCGATGCCGTCGGTCACCCTGTTGTCCGCCTGGTTCGCACCAACGTCGGAGTTGTCGCTCTCGGCGATCAGCGTCCGGGAACGCAGCGCGTACTCGGTCGTAGCGAGGTCGGTGGACTGTACGAGGCGGTCGGCCTGTGACCGATTCGTCCATGCCGCTGGTGGTCGCGATGGACGGACCGTCCGGAACCGGCAAGTCCAGCGTCTCCCGTGCGTTGGCGCAGCGTTTGGGCGCCCGCTACCTCGACACCGGAGCTATCTACCGGATCGCGACCCTGCACGTGCTGCGTCAGGGAATCGATCTGGCGGATTCCGCCGCGATCACGGCCGCCGTTGCGGCGTTGCCATGGTCCATCGGTACCGATCCGAGCAGCGAGCAGGTGCATCTCGACGGCGCGGACGTCAGCGAGGAGATCCGCGGCGACGCGGTAACCAAGGCTGTCTCCGCGGTGTCGGCTGTACCCGAAGTTCGCGACCTGCTGGTCGCCACTCAGCGTGAGTTGGCGGCCGGTGCGGAGCGGATCGTCGTGGAAGGTCGCGACATCGGAACCGTCGTACTCCCCGATGCAGACGTCAAGATCTTCTTGACCGCATCGGCGGAAACCCGTGCGGCACGGCGCAATACGCAGAACATCGGCCAAGGCCGTGAAGACAATTACGAAGCGGTGCTGGCTGATGTGCAGCGCCGTGACCATCTCGATTCGACTCGGGCAGTGTCGCCGTTGCGCCCTGCCGACGACTCCATTCTGGTGGATACGAGCGAATTGGGAATTGAAGATGTGATCGCCAAGTTGCTGTTGGTGGTCAGCGACAGAACTGGAGCAGTGCAGTGAGCGACGATCTGGTAACCGAATATGCCGGTGACGGAACTTGGTCCGAGGAATCGGAGTGGGATTACGCCGATCTCGAAGCGGACGGCGAAGGCGAAGCGCACATTGCCGTCCCGACCTTGGCTGTTGTCGGTCGACCGAACGTCGGCAAGTCGACGCTCGTCAACCGCATCATCGGCCGTCGTGAAGCGGTAGTCGAAGACATCCCCGGCGTTACCCGTGACCGCGTCTCGTACGAGGCGAACTGGGCCGGACGACGCTTCCTAGTCCAGGACACCGGCGGATGGGAGCCCGACGCAAAGGGTCTTCAGCAGGCGGTCGCACGTCAGGCGGAGTTGGCCATGGGAACGGCTGACGCCATTCTCCTGGTCGTCGACGCTGTTGTCGGCGCTACGGCGACGGACGAAGCGGTCGCTCGCGTGCTTCGCCGCTCGAAGACTCCGGTCATCCTCGTTGCCAACAAGGTGGACGACGGACGCACCGAGTCCGAGGTTGCAGCACTGTGGTCCTTGGGCCTCGGTCAGCCGTACTCCGTGAGTGCGACGCACGGACGCGGTACCGGCGACCTGCTCGACGAGGTTCTCGAGAAGCTGCCGGAAACCCCGCGTGAAGGTATCCCCGGCGGCGGTCCGCGTCGTGTTGCTCTCGTCGGAAAGCCGAACGTCGGAAAGTCCAGCTTGCTCAACAAGCTGTCCGGTGACGAGCGGTCCGTCGTGCACAATGTTGCCGGCACCACCGTCGACCCGGTCGACTCCATCGTCGAACTCGGCGGGCGCCCTTGGCGTTTCGTCGACACGGCTGGTCTGCGCAAGCGCGTCAGCCATGCCAGCGGCGCGGAGTTCTATGCGTCGCTGCGTACGAAGAGCGCGATCGAGGCCGCTGAGGTTGCGATCCTGCTGATCGACGCGCACGAGCCGATCACCGAGCAGGACCTGCGTGTTCTGAGCATGGTGGCCGACACGGGTCGTGCATTGGTGATCGCATTCAACAAGTGGGACCTCGTGGACGAGGACCGTCGACTCATGCTGGACAAGGAAGTGGACCGCGATCTGGTCCGCGTTCCGTGGGCTCAGCGAGTCAACATCTCCGCCCACACCGGTCGCGCCGTGGCGAAGCTCGTGCCGGCTCTCGACACGGCTCTGGAGTCCTGGGACAAGCGCATCCCCACAGGTCGCCTGAACACCTGGCTCAAGGAAGTTGTGGCAGCAACGCCGCCTCCGATGCGTGGTGGTCGCCTTCCGCGCATCATGTTCGCGACGCAGGCAAGCACGCGCCCGCCGACATTCGTTCTCTTCACCACGGGCTTCCTCGAGGCCGGCTACCGCCGCTTCATCGAGCGGCGTCTGCGTGAAGAGTTCAACTTCGACGGCAGTCCGATCCGCGTATCCGTCCGAGTGCGCGAGAAGCGTGACCGTAAGGGCCGCTGATTCTGCGTCCAATTCGGTACTGAAACGGCTCTGACCAGCCGATTGGTACTTCGGCCCGTCCCTGATGTAATCTTTCCAAGCGCCCGAAACAAGGGCGTGGGACGGGCTGTGGCGCAGCTTGGTAGCGCACTTGACTGGGGGTCAAGTGGTCGCAGGTTCAAATCCTGTCAGCCCGACCGAAGTTAGATCAAAAAGGCAGTTTCTCAGAAATGAGAAACTGCCTTTTTGTTTGTGCCTTCAAAGGTTCGGCAACGGATCATGCGGGAAGTCCTGCGGTGACGTGATCTCCGCGTCGGCAGCGTTCACGACTGCAACATATTCTTCGTCGATCTCGTACGTTATGCCCGCCGCAGTGAAGTGCGGCGTGGACGCAGTATCGACCGGGCCGAGGACGGTCATTCTCGGAAACTGGGTGAGGATCGACCTCGGTACTTTTCTGGACCGAAAGCTCGTCGAGAAGACGGTGATCGCCTTTCGGCTCACCACGACAAACACACTCGGTTTCGCGCTCATCAGAACGTCTGCTGGAAACGCGTAGTGGATCTCGTCGTCTGGATGCAAGTGGGAGCGAAGGCGCGCACGGACACTCGCGGAAACCGGCATGCGCGGAAGGCTAGCTCAGGTTCGCTGACTGAGGCGAATATTGTGAACGGCAACGGTTACTCCGAAGAGCGCGATCAGAATGGCGGTAAAGATTGCTGCCAACCACCACGGCGCCGAACCTGCTGCATTCAGCCAGATGGTCAGTGCACCGAAAATTGTAGTCGGAATGCCGACAGCACGAGACAGGTCGACGTTCCTCGGATTGACCGGCGGTGTTCTCCACCAATGAAGGCGATGTCCTCGATTCTCACGCAGCATTCGCAGGATGGACCAGACAGTAAGCGGCAGACCAATCGCGAGGATGACCATCCCGCCAATGATCGCCAAAGTGCACCCGTCTCGGAAGTACGTCACGGCAGCGCCCACAACACCTGCAAAACCGATGGCCGTGAATACTTTCCACGCCGGGGTTATGGACTGGCCATGCGGTTGTGTTGCCATGCAAGCACCCTTCCACAAAACATAATCGAAAACTTCAACCCTGTTGCGGCCGTCGATTGTGCATCAGGGTGACAATCAAACTCGGTAGGCCGTTAACTACTCCGAGTACAGCGACTGCGATACCCGCACTCAAGAGAGGTGCTGTCTCCCAATAGTTGTCGACGATGGCAGATGCTCCGATCAAGCTCGATACCCAGCCCGTGAGTTGAGCACGTCGGACATGTTGTGCCGCTCGCGAGGAGGTCGGTCCTACCGAGAGAGGTAATCTCCGCCCGTAGTCGCCGTGAGTTGCGAGGCGAGCGCCATAGATATGGGCACCAGTGGCAAGCGCCAGTGCTCCCCATGCGATCAACATAGTTTGATCCATTCTTTGATTAGCGTTGACGGTATCGACCTTCCACGCAGTTCGAGTCGTAATTGCTTTCTTCTCCGGAGCGCAATTTCGCCTACTGGCATGATCTCTTCGTATGATTGGGATTCGGATCGCGTGGGTTGTATTGGCGGTCGCCACCGGGATTCTGGGATCCGCGACGGCACAGTGGCCGCTGTACGAGATCACCGATTGCGAAATAGGCCTCGGCCCGCTCAGTTCTGCCGATTGTTACCGCTCGATTCACGACTATTTCGGGCGGGAGCTCTTCTTGGTGCTGGCGTTGCCGGTGGCTCTGTGCGTTATTCCAGCCGTGATCCCACGACCATTAGTTTCCTGGATCGTCTCGGCGACAATGCTTTGCGCTGCAGTACTGGGTTTCTTTACCGCTTTCAGCTCTGGTATGCCTTCTCTGCTGTCGATGGTGGGGAGCCTCCCTGCTGCAGTGCTGGCATTGGTACTTGCTGCGGTGCATCAGGGGATCGCATTGCGCAACAAGGGCGCCATTGCGCGTGCGCGCAGTGGGGTTCGCGATACGCAGCCGAGTGAGTGATCAGTCGGGGCTGAAGAACAGTTCCATCGAGATCCAGAACCACGCCACCATTGCTGCCACAGAAAGGAACGCGAGCACCAATGGCAACGCGAATTGCCTGCCGGTGCGGCTGGGAATAGTCATAAGTCCGAGAATGACGAACACGGCGGCAGGCGCCGCCCAACTTATCCAGTAGGTGAGCGGTGGCGGGTTGGGGCCGAACGACGTGAACGAACGGTTCGGATAAAGCTGCGGCTGCGGGACATCTGCGAAATGTTGCCACAGGAGTACCAACGGCAGATAGCCGAACAGCCCGAGCAGAAGGCCGACGACGAGTCCCACGAAGATTCGCTCGCCCCGCATCTCGATGCGCCCGTCGGAATCAATCGTTCCACCGCCTATGCCACTTCTGGAAAGTCACGAGCCTGCATCCGTAGTGCCCACGCCCGGGCCGCAACGAACGTCACGGCCAATACGAGCACCACCAGCAGTACGACCGCGATCCAGGTGGGAGCGGCGGTGGAAAAGCCCAGCTTCCACGCAGTACCGACACCCGCAGCAGTCGCCGCCAACGCCCCTACCGGAAGCATCGCCGCGACCGCTCGCGTCGTGCGAACAGTAAGTCGATCCCCGGCAGCGCGAAGAACTCCGAACACGGCGGCGACCGAAAGGCCATAGGCCAGAAGACCGCTGACGGCGTAGACCAGGAGCGGGGACCATCCCATATCAACCGACCCGGTGAATGCCATGCCGATCAAGACCAACAGGGGCGTCAGCCCAAGCGTGACGCCTGCGATGCCTGCCACCACAGTTCGAACCAGTCGATTGTCTTGGCTTCCGGAGATTCGCACGCCCGCGAGGCGGAGCACGAACCCGGTCAGCGCGCCCAGAAGGGCGCCGATCACCGCAGCCTCGATGGGCCAGGTCCATTGCGATTCACCCGCGAAGCCCGAGATTGTGGTGCCACCCGAAAAGAGGGTGATCGTGGCGGACGCCTGTGCCGATCCCTGTGTCAGCGCCGCCGTGACGATGGCAACGGTCGCACCGAACAAAGAAAACCCGAGTGCCTGTTTCCGCATCTAGCCATCTTGACCCATCCCGCGGGAGAATTCGGCACAACGGCAGTCTCATCCGGATGCCTTCTCACTGTGCAGATTGGGGGCGCAGCCGACTTCGGCGATAATTGTGTGAAGGGGCTGGTGGTGACACCCTCGTCGTATCACCACCAGCCACGTTCGACACTCACGACCTGCTGTCACGCACGCAATCGGCGACGTGCTGCCAGTGCTGCCGGAAATCCGAGATCTGCATCGATCACTTCACCGGAGAGACGTTCCGAGATTTCGATCAGTCGACTGCATCCGGTCTCTCCGATCGCCTCGTACGGGTACGACCCCAGCACATCGGTCTGATGCTCAACCCGCTTCCGGCGATCGCGACCCACCTCGTTCAGGTGAAGCTCGGGGCCGCCTTCGAGCCATCCACGCGCCCGCACACTTTCGACGCCTTCCGCCCACTGATCGTTGTCCCATGCCCGGCTCATTTGCAGAGCAGCAGCAGGAACATCACCGGTTGCGGCGTGGACTACCAACGCTTCGACACCGTTGAGTCCCTCGGCGTGAAGAAGTGCGACATGAGAATCTCCGCGAAACTCCCGGAGCAAGGATTGGGCATGCCACAACACGAGATGAGGCTCCTCAGGCCACGGCAATGATGCGTGCCCACCGAACAGGGGTCGCCCTTGTGGTCTGTTGCAGGCGCGTTCCGCGGCTCGACGTGCGAGTTCGGCAGCTTCGCGAACTTCGGTGCCGTCGACATGTTCTCCCCAGGCCTTGCGCAGCGAACGGTCGACAGCATCGAGTCGAGCAGTGAGGATCTGTTCGGGGGTGGCGATTGTCCAGGCTTCCGGCAGCACCGCGTGTACAAGTTCGGGGTTGAAGTTGAAGAACGTAGCGATGGTGACTTCAGCCGCTACTGCGCCCATGGGCGCAGACCGCGAAGCGAAGTAGCCCATTCGAGGGTGTGTAAAGCCCAGTGCGGCATATGCTTCCGCGCCGAAAGGGGTGAAGTAGATCATGCCGTGTATCGGTTCGGCTCCACGGAAGACGCGGCGCGCGGTTTCTGGTGCGATCGAGGTCATCGATAGTCCTTCATGCTGGTGGTGTGGTCTTCGAACAGTCGAGTCGGATGGTTGTTCTACGCCGGCTATCTCCCTCTCACATACATGCGGTCCCGGACGGCATCACCCACTCGGTAGACGGCCAGGACGACCAATGAAATCAGAATGCCGGAGGGGAGAATCTGTTGTGGTGCACTCAAGATGTGCAGGTACGCATCGGATAAGTCACCGCCCCAACTCGGAGTGGGGGGCTGTATTCCCAACCCCAGGAATGAGAGTGCCGCCTGCGCGAGAAAAGTCAGGCCGGTGAGCACGGTCACCTGAACGACAACCGGCCCGATTGCGTGCGGAAGAAGATGACGCAGGAGCACTACGTGCGGCGGGCATCCTGAGAGTCGCGCGCTCAGAACGAAGTCTCGGTTCCTCGTTTCGCTGACCCCGGCAGCCAGAATTCTTGCAATTGTGGGTGCATAGACGACTCCGAGCGCTGACATCGACGTGATCAGGCTCGGCCCCAGAACACCGGTAATAGCCACTGCGAGAACCAAACCTGGGAATGCCAGCAATGCGTCCGCCACCCGGAGGAGTGACGCGCCGATCCAGCGTGGCCAATATCCGGCGATCAACCCCCACGGAATTCCCAACAGCAGACTGACGGCGACAGCGATCGCGACGCCGAAGAAGGCGGAGCGTCCTCCCCAGATCAATCGACTGAGCACGTCACGACCGAAGCCGTCAGTGCCAAGCAGGTGCTGTGCACTCGGACCGGCGAACGTGTTGGTCAGGTTCTGATCGGTCGGACTGTGCGGAGCCACGAACGAGGCCAAGACGGACGCCGCTATCAGCGTGCCGAGAAAGCAGTAGCTGAGCCATAATCCGGGGTGCAGTCGAGGGAGAGCCCACTTGGAGCGGGTCTCGCCTGCGGTGGTCAGCGCGAGTTGGCTCACGAGATCGTTCCCTTCCTCAATTGTGGGCTGATCATGTTGTTGACGACGTCGACCAGGATGTTCACGAGAAGCACGATCACGACGAACAGCAACACAATGCCTTGAAGCATCGGATAATCTCGCGTGTCGATCGCAATGACGAGAGCGCTCCCGAGGCCCGGCAGCACGAAGATCTGCTCGAGAATGACCGTCGCACCCAGCATCGCCACGGCGAGCAATCCATAGACAGTGACAATCGTGGGAACGATGTTTCGTAGCGCGTAGCGCCACACGATCTTCCGCTCGTCGATACCCATCGCACGCGCAGTTCGTACGTAGTCACTTGACAGTGTCTCGATCATCGCAGCCCTGGTCTGCCGAACCGCAATCGATGCTGCGCCGGCAGCGAGCGCCGTTGCTGGTAGGACCAAATGGCTCAGGTTGTCGATCACACTGTTCTTGAGAGGAACCCAGCCGAGCACCGGTAGAACTCCCAAACCGAGGGCGAAGACATCGACCAGCACGATAGCGAGGAAGAAGTCCGGTACCGCGAGTCCGATCCCCGAAACCGTGCGGGTCAGACCATCGCTGCGTCGTCCCTGCCGCGTCGCGGTCCACACACCGAGCGGTATAGCGACGACGGCGGACAGTAACAGTGCGAGTACAACGAGCTCGGCGCTCGCCGGCAGGCGCGCAAGGATCTGTGGGCCGACGGGGGCGCTGTTCTGTAGCGACGTTCCCAGATCTCCGTGCAGAGCCGACACCACCCAGTTCCAGTACTGGACCAGCAGAGGTTGATTCAATCCGAGGCGCTCGTTGAGTGCGGCGATCGATTCATCGCTGCCGTTCGGACCGAGAAGGGCCTCGGCTGGTCCACCGGGGATTATCCGGATAAGGGCAAAGGTTATGAAACTAGCGATGATCGCGGTAGGAATTATCTGTGCGAACCGGACGCCGATCATCCGTATGTAAGGATTCACCGGCGATCGGTGAGGGTTTCGGGTCGGAACGCTCTCAGGCTCGGGGGCCAACGAATTCTCTTGCGATACAACGGTCGTCGTCATGACTTCGAGAGGTACGTCAGATTGGGGGAGCCGTTCAGTGCAGGAACGGCCCCGTGGACGTTCTTCGTGTAGGCGACCACGTCGGGAGTGAAGTACAACGGTACGTACTCAGCGGACTTGATCACGACTTGATTGATCTGTTTGACGATGTCGAGCTGAGCGGTTTCGTCATACGTGTTGTTCAGCAGTGCGATCAGCTTCTCCAACTCCTCGTTGGGGACGGAATTCTGCCGGAAGTACGATCGCGAACCCAGAGAGGCTTCGAAATTGAGCGGTGCGGATGCTCGCGTGGGCCATCCCACGCTGAAGACGTCCGCGCTGTTGTGTGCGACGAACTCCGTAATCGCCTGAGGTCCACTCATTTCGACGAAGTCGACCTTGATGCCGACTTTCTCCCATTGTTCTCCGACAAGGACCGCGTTGGTCGAGTACGGCGGTAGGTTGCCTGCTAGTCCGCGCACGGTGACCCCATTCGGATACCCCGCCTCCGCTAGCAGCGATTTGGCCTTCTCCGGGTCGTACGGCCATGCATCTTCGGTTTCCTCGTCGTAGAACTGCGAACCGGGAGGATATTGACCGAACGCCGCAGTTCCTTCCGAGCTGTCCAGCGCGGCTCGCGCAATTGCCTTGCGGTCGAGCGCATACTGCATCGCCAGACGAACCCGGACGTCGTTAACCACAGGGTTCTTGTTGTTGATCACGACGAGCGCAACTCCGAGTCTCGGGTCGTGACTGACGTTCAGGTTGGGATTCCGTTCGAGGATCGGAGCACTCGACGGTGTGAGCCCGTATGCAAAATCCGCAGCGTTCGATGTCAGGGCATTTGTCAGCGCTGTGGGATTGGAGATCACCTGGATCTGGATCTTGGCGAGCTGGGGGCTGGGTGGACCTGCCGGTTTGTAATCGTCGAATCGACTGAATGTGTATGAACTGTTCGGGACTGCGCTGGTGAATGTGTACGGCCCTGCGCCTACAGGCTTGTTGGCGAAGTCTGCCCCTGCTGCTGCCAGCGCAGTGGGGGAGACCACCATTCCCAATCTGCCGTTGAGCCAGCCTGGTAAACCGGAGGTAGGTGAACTCAACGAGATCGTGACGTGATCTGGGGACGTTGCTTCGATGCTCTTGATCGTCGGGACGGAAACGATTCCGAGACTCAAGCAGTGTTCCATGCTTGCCTTGACGGCTGCTGCATCGACAGCTGTACCGTCGTGGAAGGTCAAGCCGTTCTGCAACGTCATCTCGAACGTCAGGTTGTCCGGTCCGGAGAAGCCCCACTCGCTGGCGATTCCGGGCCGCAACTTCTGGGTGGCAGGTTCCGCATCGATCAGTGGTGCATACATCAACTGTAAGTAGTCGATGTCGTATCCGATGTTTCCCGCACACGGGTCGAGCGAGGCGGGCACGTGCGATGTCGCGACCTTGAGTTCGGCGTTCGGATCGGCAGGTCCGGTATCGCCGGCGGTACCGGTGGCGCTGCTCGAACAGCCGCTGAGCACAAGAGCAGAAAGTGCAAACGCAGCTACCAGCACACGTGGGCCACTTTTCCCATGATTCTGGAAGCGTGTGATCGGATATCGGGATCGCAAAGACAGACGCGGATTCATATGGTGGACTTTCGCTTTGGTCTTCTCGGAAGGGGGAGACTGACGCGGCACGCATTTACTGCGGCGGGTTGGAGATTCCGGTCGATGTGGCCGGGGACGATAGATGGCAGGCGGAGCTGTGTGCGGAATTCGAGGCCGCGCGAAGTGACGGCGCTTCCGACGCACAGCGATCCATCGCAAACGGGCAGCGGGTGCGGAATCGACAACCCGAGGGTGGATTCCGTGGGTCGGGTAACTCGCCCCGCACCAATGCTTTCCGACGACTGCGCCGCTCGAGTTCGATGTGCGGGGCCGCGGCGAGAAGCGCCTGCGTGTAGGGGTGCGATGGAGTCCTCAGGACCGTGGCAACCGGTCCGATCTCGACGATTCGGCCGAGGTACATCACCGCGACGCGATCGGCGATCCGTGCCACCGAACCCAAATCGTGCGAAATGAAGATGTACGTGAGGTCATGTTCTTCTCGGAGATCGGCAAGAAGTTGCAACACCTCTTCCTGAAGCGAAACATCCAGGGAGGCAACAGGTTCGTCGCAGAGAATCAGTGGCGCCTTGGAGGCAAGTGCACGAGCGATGGTCACGCGTTGGCGTTGGCCACCGGAGAGCTGGGTCGGGAGGCGGTCGGCAAGCTCAGCGCCGAGACCGACCCGACGCAACAGCTCGACGGCTTTCGGCCGCAAGGACTGTGGGATGCGCAGACGCCCTGGCGCCATCGGCTCGGCTACGCAAGCCCATGAGGCCATCCGATTGTTCAAGGCCGACGTAGGGTTTTGAAAAATGAGATGGGAAGATCCACCCTTGCCGAACGCCGGGTCGTCGAGATTCATAGTGATGGAGCCTGCGGCCGTAGCCACCAGACCCGCGAGAGCGTGAGCCGTCGAGGATTTTCCCGATCCTGATTCACCGATTATCGCAAGGGTTTCGCCCCTCTGTACGGAGAAGCTGACGTCGTCGACCGCGCGAAGAGCTTTGCGTCCGCGTCCGTACTCGACTGCCAGATTCCTAACGTCGACGATGACGTCGGTGTTGCTCATCAGCTCACCAGTCCGAGCAACTCGAGTTCGTCGCTGCGGTGACATCTTGTTGCCGATTCCGGTGATCCGATCAGAAGTGGATGATCGGATATGCAGAGCTCCTCGGAGTAGTTGCACCGGGCGACGTATCGGCAACCCACGCCGTCAGCAGGGGCTTTGGTGGTGAAATCGCCTCGCGCCTTGGGTGATTGGGAGGAGACTTCTTCGAATGTCGAGCGTGCCGCCTCGAGAAGGCTGAACGTGTAGGGATGCGCGGGCCGCCGAAGCAGCACGTCTCGTGGCGCGACGTCGACGATCTCGCCGCGAAACATGGTGATGACTCGATCCGCGACCTCGGCGACAACCGCGAGGTCGTGACTGATCAACAACACGGCAAGATCGCGCTGTTCGGCCAGTTCTCGAAGGAGATCGACAATCTGAGCTTGGATGGTGACGTCGAGCGCTGTTGTCGGTTCGTCCGCGATCAGCAACTTCGGACCGCATGCCAGGGCCATCGCGATCATCACCCGCTGACACATCCCGCCGGAAAGCTCGTACCCGAACGACTTCAAGGTTCTGCTCGGGTCGGCCAGACCGACCTGGTGGAGAAGATCTGTAGCCACGTCCTCCGCATCGACTTTCGTGATGTCGCGGTGGGCCTTCAACACATCGACGATCTGGCGACCGATGCTGACGGAGGGGTTGAGAGCCGAACTCGGGTCCTGGAAGACCATACTGACGTCGCGACCGCGTATTTTCCTCAACTCGGCGGCGGGCAGACCCACAAGTTCCTGTCCTTCCAAACGGATGCTTCCGCTGGTTGTTGCCGTACGGGGCAAGAGACCGAGCAGAGCGAGTCCGGTCAGTGTCTTTCCGCTTCCGCTCTCTCCTACGAGGCCGGTGATTTCGCCCGACCCCAACTCGAAGCTCACTCGGTCGAGGAGTCTGTTCGAAATCGATTCTGTCCCAATGTCAACCGTGAGGTCTCGTACTTGCAGAAGTGGGCTCATCGTCGGGTCGTCCACGTGTGATCGTTCATCGCATTCCTCCGTAAACAACTGAACTGTTGTGACTGGAATCACGTACCGGGGAACAATAAACACTCACCTGCAACAAAGTCAATGAATGTTGCAACGATTGCCGTCGATGGCGCCGTCTGATCGCCTCCGGCTACCGACCAGCACGTCGTCAGCGATACATTCACTCCATGGCCGAGACACGTGACATCCGCGCGGAAGCGTTGAGTGCCGCCCGACGACAGTTCGCAGCCGGAAAACCGCTCGATGTGAACGCTTTGGCCACCGAGTTGGGGGTGGATCGGACCACCTTGTTCCGGCGTGCAGGGAATCGCGACACAATTACCGGTGACGTGCTCGATTCGCTGGCGCGCCGAACGTGGCGAATGGGCCTCGAGGAGTGCGGTGGAAGCGGAGCGTCAAGGGTTGTCGACGTCCTCACTTACCATGCACGGGCGACAATCGAGACCGAATTCTTCCGGACGTATTTGACTCGGGAACCGCAAAAGGCGTTGTGCATACTCACAACTGGACTGGGGCCGATTCAGGGCACGATGGTCGAATCCGTGCGAAGGCTGATCGAAGCTGAAATACCGGAGCAGATTCGGCCAGACCTGCCCGTCGAGGACATGGCATATCTGCTGGTTCGCGTGGGTGAGTCGTTCATCTACAACGATTTGCTCACTGGTGGCACTCCGGATACGGAGAAGGCTCGCTTGGCGTTCCGGCTCATCCTCTCGCGTGACTAGTGTGCCGAGTTTCCGTTGTCTCAGTTTTCGTGAAAGCGCTTCGAATGCAAGCTATTTCATAGCTATGCCTGGTTGTATGACCCAATCAGGCTGGTGGGATCGGCACAAAGCTCCGCATCTCGTCCCGTCCGGGCCGGATGACGCCTGCGACGGATTCGGGAACCTTGTTCCAGGCGCCGGGAAGGTCACGTAGTGGCTCGGAGACGACGATTCGGGTCTCCTCACTCAGATGGTGCAGGGCATCCACCTCAGGATGGAGCTTGCGCAACGTGGAAATCTCGGTGGAGAAGAACAACGACCTCGACTGGTGCTCGCTGGAATAGCGAAAGATCCAGGTGGAGATGCCATCCGACGTGGCGACGGTCATCTGAACCGGATTGTCGATTCCCTGCGAGCGGGCCGTGTGCTCGACGAATCCGACGGCCCTCGCGACACCTTCGAACGGATCGTCGGTCAGGCCGAACGTCAGCGCGAGGAAGAACAAGGTTTCCGAGTCCGTCGATCCTTCGAGATCCGGAAAGAGCGACGGATCAATGGCAGTCACCAATTCCCGTTTCATGTCGTGGAATCCGTGTAGTGAACCGTTGTGCATCCACAACCATTGCCGGTGCCGGAACGGGTGACAGTTGCTGCGCTGCACTGCAGTTCCCGTCGAGGCGCGGATGTGAGCGAACAGCAGAGGGGTGCGCAATTGGGAGGTGACTTCGCGCAGGTTCGAGTCGTTCCACGCGGGTTCGATGCTCTTGAAAACTGCCGGTTGGAGGCCTTCCCCGTACCAGCCGATTCCGAAGCCGTCGCCATTTGTCGTCGTGGCCCCGAGTTGAGAATGCAGGCTCTGGTCGATCAGCGAGTGCTGTGGCCTGAACAGCAAGTCATGGGCCAGTATCGGCTCTCCGGAATACGCCATCCACCTACACATACTTTCAACTCAAGCAGATCGAGTCGGCGTTGACGGTGCATGCGCAGCGGCATGCGTCGTCTGGGTGGGCTTCCATGTCGACACAGCCCAGATCACGACGATGTTCAGCGCGATGATGAGAGTCGACCACCAGGGGTAGTACGGCAGCCACAAGAAGTTCGCGATGATCGAGATCGCGCAGATCACCACTGCCGACACCCGCGCCCAGGCCGCTCCGGTGAACAGTGCAAGCCCGACGAGAGCGACGAGCGCGCCCAACACGAGATGGATCCAACCCCACGTCGTCAGGTCGAACTGATAGACGTAGTCGATCCCGACTACGAACACTTCGTTTTCGGCGACGGCAGCGAGTCCTTGGAAGAACTGCACGATGCCGACCGTCACCAAGATGACGGCTGCCCCGATCGATGTTCCTACCGCGAAACCCTGCTTGACTGATGTTGTATCCGACATGACGGTTTCCCTTGATTCGGTGGGGGCGACCGGACACGTGCCCGGCACGCTCGTTGTAGTGATCGTTGTTCCACCGGCTGACCGCTATGAAACGGAAATACCTGTCCAATGCGGTGAGAAATCAGTGCGATCTGCTCCGATGTGCGGGCGAAATGTAACTTCTGACCCCTGTTGATCCGATGGACCCCTTGCCGGAACGCGTGTGCGGAGAAATTGCTCGTAACCGAAGTTCACAGAAAACAAGAAGAATTCGGCACGGAATTCGACCTATTTGTCCAGCTGTACTGGTATTTTGACTGAATTGACCGGAAGCTACGGTCCGCGGAAAAAAGGTAGCGAGAGAATGACGATCTTCGGCAGGCGTACCGCGGGCATCACCGCGACGGCCTTCGTCTTGGCGACCGTTGTGTCGACAGCACTCCCCGCAGTGGGATCGGCTGCCCCCGTTTCGCTCACCCGCGCGTGCAACTCGGAAATCAACGAAAATTCGATGTCACTCGATCCGGCCGTGATCGACGGTTGGTACGACATCTCGACTGGATCGCCTGGAACGAAAATCAACTCGATCGAGGCGTGGCGGACAGTGCCGGGAGACATCCTCGAGTTCCGCGCATCGGTGACGATCAGAGCCCACGGAAGTCCCGTCCGAGGGACCCTTCGGATCGACGGCGCCGGCTTGACCGGAGATCAGGATTTGATCTCCAGAATGACGTTGACCCAAGATCTCGGCCGGTCAGGATCAACGGTCACCGACGCTGACGACGGTTCGGTCATCCCCGTACGTGCCAAGCTCGCCTTCGACGTCACAACTCCGGGCCAGGTAGCCCAGAATCGGACAGTCAACCTCTCTGCGGTCAAGATCGTTTTGAGCGGCGACACCACCGATCCGGGAGGTGAATGCCCCGGCCCCGGCCCCGGCCCCGGCCCGGGCCCCGGCGGCGGCGGGAATGGAAGCGGTGGCGGGAACGGCGGTGGTGACGGTTCCGGTGGGAACGGTGGGGATTCCGGTGACGCACTTCCCGGTCGTGACGTCGGAAACCGAGTACCAATTTCCCAGATTCCGTCCGGCCCGACTTCTCGTCCGTGACAGCGGCACCTGGATCCACGGCCAGCCGAACGTGGGCCGCTGCAGTAGTTGCGACAATGCTCTTGATCGGCGGATGTTCCGACGACGGTGACTCGCCGACCCGCGTCCTCGCGACCGGCCAACAAGATTTGCCGCCAGGAATTCGCGCGGTGGTCGACGGTCCGGATGTCCCGACCACGCTGCGCACAGGCAACAGCACCGCTGACATCCTGCCGATCAAGACGACGACGGACGGCTCGCTCATTCCGCCCGAGGATGTCAGTGAGATCGGATGGTGGGCAGATTCGGCATTTCCCGGCT
Organism: Rhodococcus sp. T9N; assembly: GCF_024436645.1. Lineage (NCBI taxonomy): Bacteria > Bacillati > Actinomycetota > Actinomycetes > Mycobacteriales > Nocardiaceae > Rhodococcus > Rhodococcus sp. T9N. Next base: position 31,185 of record NZ_JAMSKS010000011.1, read on the forward strand.
CCGGCGCGGGCACCGTGGTGATCACCGGACACATCAACGACATCTATCAGGGTGACGGTTTCGGAAAGAAGTTCTCGACACTGGAAATCGGCTCGGTCGTGACCGTGGCGGGCGCCGGGGGACAGACCTGGAACTACCGTATCGATGCGGTCGATCACTACAGCAAGGACGGCGAGCTGCCGGTCGAGCGATTGAACAGCCTCGACGGACCCGAAACCCTCGCGCTGATCACCTGCGGCGGCGAGTTCGTCGGTCCGCCGTTCGGATACGAGGACAACGACGTCGCGTGGGGAACTCCGGTGCCCGCATAGCCGAAAACCAGACGTCGGAACGGTTGATAAACTGGGTCCCGCGTTCGTGGCCATCCACGCACGTTTCGAAAGTCCGAAGAAGGAGATTGTGCTGTGGTTGACCTCGCCTATGTCATCGCTGGGTCCGAAGCGACTGGCGGTGCCGGCCTGCAGGTCGACCTGAAGACGTTCCAGGCATTGGACGTCTACGGCGTAGCGACCACCACATGTATCGTCTCGTTCGATCCCAAGAACAACTGGGGTCATCGCTTCGTGCCGATCGCTCCTGACGTGATCGCTGATCAGATCGAGGCTGCCACTGCGGCTCACGATCTGGACGTCGTCAAGATCGGCATGTTGGGCACGCCCGCCACCATCGAGGTTGTGGCAGAGGGCCTGCGTCGGCAGTCCTGGCGCCACGTCGTCCTCGACCCGGTCCTGATCTGCAAGGGCCAGGAGCCCGGCGCGGCTCTCGATACCGATACAGCACTTCGTGATTCGATCCTCCCGCTCGCCACCGTCGTCACACCCAACCTGTTCGAGGCACGCACCCTCGCCGGAATGGACAGCATCGAAAGCGTCGACGACCTCATCGAGGCCGCACGTCGTATCCATGACCTCGGACCCAAGTACGTGCTCGCAAAGGGCGGTGTCGAACTCGCCGGTGGCGACGCCGTCGACGTGTTGTTCGACGGGACCGACGTGACGGTTCTCTCCGCCCCCAAGGTCGGCGAAGAGCGCGTCTCGGGTGCCGGTTGCACGCTGGCCGCCGCAGTGACCGCCGAACTGGCAAAGGGCGCCGACGTGGGAGAAGCCGTCGCTCTGGCCAAGAAGTTCGTCACGGCGGGCATCGAAGGCCGCCTCTCGGCACACACGCCGTTCGACACCGTCTGGCAGGGCGCGTTCAAGGGATAGGCGCACGGCGGCTCACATCGCCGCGCGCGGCCTGGCAGGATCGAGTGCGTGAGTACTGCGAACCTGAATCGAAGCGAAGTCGCCGAACGATCTCGAGCCATCTCCGTCGCCGGTTACCGGGTGGAGTTGGATCTGCGATCGGCGGTCGACTCCGCCGTGAAGACCTTTTCGACGGTCACGACAATTGATCTGACGTCCTCGGTGGAGTCCACGTGGCTCGATTTCATCGGTGCTGCAGTCGATTCCGTGGACGTCGACGGTGCGTCGATTCCGGTGGAGTACGACGGATCCCGGATCGTGCTGCGCGGACTCGGCGGATCGAACGTCGTGCGAGTGGCAGCTCACGGCCACTACAGCCGTTCCGGCGAAGGGCTGCACCGATTTGTCGACGACGCTGACGATCAGACGTATCTGTACACGCAATACGAGCCTGCCGATGCCAGGCGTGTTTTCGCCTGCTTCGAGCAGCCGGACCTCAAGGCGCCCTTCACATTCGAGGTGACAGCACCTGACGGCTGGGAAGTCCTGTCGAATCAGCCCGCGACCCAGACTCTCTCCGTGGACGGTGCACAACGCGTCACTTTCGCCCCGACGCTGCCGATCTCGACCTACATCACCGCGATCGCGGCCGGGCCGTATCACCGCGTGGCGTCGTCGTGGAGTCGCGGCGAACTCACTGTCGAGTTGGGTGCGCTGTGCCGGGCGTCGTTGGCTCCGTACCTCGATGCGGAGAACGTTTTCGACATCACCCGTCAGGGGCTGGACTTCTACGCCGAGTACTTCGACTATCCGTATCCGTTCGGCAAGTACGACCAGATCTTTGTCCCCGAGTACAACCTCGGCGCCATGGAGAACCCGGGACTGGTGACCTTCACCGAGGCATACGTGTTCCGCGGCACCGCAACCGACGAGCAGCATCAGCGCCGCGCCAACACGATCCTGCACGAAATGGCGCACATGTGGTTCGGCGATCTCGTGACCATGGTCTGGTGGGACGACTTGTGGCTCAAGGAATCCTTCGCCGACTTCATGGGATCGCTGGTCAGCGCCGAAGCTACTCGCTTCACCGATGCCTGGGTAGCATTTGCCATCAAGCGAAAAGCGTGGGCGTACCTCCAAGATCAGCTGCCGACCACGCATCCTATCGTCGCCGACATCGTCGATCTCGAAGCTGCGAAGCTGAACTTCGACGGAATCACCTACGCCAAGGGCGCCAGTGTCCTCAAGCAACTCGTGGCGTTCGTCGGCCGTGACGCGTTCTTCGAAGCGGCACGACGGTACTTCAAGGCCCACGCCTTCGGGAACACCACGCTGGTTGATCTGCTCGACGTGCTCGCGGAGACTTCCGGACGTGATGTGCGCGAATGGGCCCGAATCTGGTTGCAGACCACCGGAGTGTCCACGCTGTCGCTCGACGGAACAGACCTGGTCCAGACGGACCCGAGGCCGCATCGGCTCGCAGTCGGAATCTACGACTACAACGAGTCCGGAGACCTTGTTCGCACCGAACGCGTCGAACTCGACATCACCGAATCACGCACGTCGGTCGACCTTCCGCCCGGAGCACTCACACTGCTCAACGACGAAGACCTCACCTACGCCAAGGTGCGATTGGACGCGGAATCTCTGTCCACTGTCGAGGCATCCCTGGACCGCGTGAGCGATCCGCTTGCGCGCGGGGTGATCTGGTCGTCGCTGTGGAACTCGGTGCGTGATGCGCAGCTCTCGGTGTTCCGGTACCTCGACATGGTGGAACGATTCGCTCCCGCGGAGACAGATCTTGCGATTCTCAGCTCGATCCTGACCGATGCCCAATACGCGGTTCTTCACTACGTTCCGAAAAGCTTGCGGCCCAATGTAAGTGCAGGCTGGTTGGAAACGACCTGGAAGGCGGTGTTCGAAGCCGAACCGGAGTCCGGAAGACAGCTGGCATGGGCACGGGCTCTGTCGGCCGCTGCAGCGGTCAACGATGCTCGCGCCGACGAGGTGCGGTCGATACTCGACGGCACCTGCCCGGGGCCGGTCGGACTGGCTCTCGATCCTGATCTGCGGTGGGCATTGTGGATCGCCCTGTCGGCGACCGGCCATGCGAGTGTGAGCGACTTCGATGGTGAGCTGAGCAAGGACAGCACGTCAGCGGGTCGAACGGCGTACGTCCGCGCCGCGGCGTCGATTCCCGATGCCGAGACCAAGGCGGCTGCCTGGGCGTCGGCGACCACCGATGCCTCACTCTCGAACGACCGCCTGGATGCGACGATCGCCGGATTCCGTTCGGGCACGGACCCGTCGTTGATCGAGGGATATGCGGCAGAGTACTTCTCGTCCCTGGGGAAGTGGTGGTCCGAACGCAGCATCGAGATCGCGCGACGGTTGGTGAACGGGCTCTTCCCGGCAGCTGAAGACACCTCTGCTGTCGATTCCTGGATCCAGGCCAATGCTGAGGCGCCCGCGTCGCTGCGGAGGCTTGTTCTCGAGCGTCGGGATCACCTGGCCCGAGACCTACGTGCCCAGGCGTCGAACGCAGTGATCTGACGCCATCAGCTCCGAAATGTCCTGTTCTTGGATATTGTCTAAACAGGGCTGCGACGGGAGACGACGTGCACACGATCACGGATCTGTCGCTGGTCACGGGCCCGGTTCCGCCCGTGGTGACGGTGCTCGGAATTCTGGCACTTCTGTGGCTGATCTTCTCGAGATCGAGGCGTCACGTGCTGATCTCGATTCCGGTCTGCATCGTCGCGGCAATCGCGATCACTCTCGTGCTTTACTGGCTGATCGAGAAGGTGTGGCACCCGTTCCCCGATCCGATTGCCCGTCCGGTCTACGTGTGGATCGGGTTGGGCATTCTCGGCGTGCTGCTGGGCGTTTCGCGGGTATTTGCGGCGACGCGGATCGACGGCCGCGTGCTCACCGTGGTCTCCGTGCTCCTGGTGGTCGTGTCGAGCGCGGCTCACGTGAATCTGCAGTTCCAGTCGTATCCGACGTTGGGAACAGCGCTGGGACTCTCGGACGCGGAGAAGGTTTCACTCGCCGACCTGGACGACGGCAAGGACGGCGCGGTACCGGTTTCGCAATGGAAGGCTCCCGCGGACATGCCGTCGACCGGCAAGGTCAGCACGGTCACGATTGCGGGGACGGTCTCCGGATTCAGCGCCCGCGACGCCGAGATCTACCTACCGCCCGCGTATTTCACCAACCCGCGACCGGAGTTGCCCGTGTTGGTCCTGCTAGCCGGCCAACCAGGCGCGCCCGAGGACTGGCTACAGGGCGGACGTCTCGTCCAGACCATGGACACCTACGCCGCTGCGCATTCGGGCTTGGCTCCCGTTGTCGTCGTTGCTGACGGGACCGGGTCGGAACTGGCGAATCCGCTCTGCGTCGATTCCCAACTCGGGAACGTCGCAACGTACCTTTCGCGCGATGTTCCCGACTGGGTGCGCGGGAACCTCCAGGTGGATCCCGACCCGAGGAAGTGGGCGATCGGGGGACTTTCCTACGGCGGTACCTGCGCGTTCCAGATGGCGACGAACTTCCCCGCGGTCTATCCGACGTTCCTGGATCTGTCCGGTCAGATCGAACCCACACTCGGCGATCGCAAGCAGACGGTCGATGCAGCGTTCGGCGGCAATGAAGCCGCGTTCGTGGCAGTGAATCCGCAGGATCTGCTCCGGGAGAAGAAGTTCCCCGACAGCGCCGGGGTGTTCGTGGTCGGCAAACAGGACAACGACTACCGCCCAGGTCTTCAAACGCTCTACGAAGCCGCAAAGGCCGCAGGGATGGACGTCCAATACGCCGAGGTCGACGGAGGACACAGCTTCCAAGTGTGGTCGGCTGGATTGGCGAGTCAATTAGGTTGGCTGGGAACGCGACTCGGCCTGCCCGGATGAACGATCGTCCGGAAGTTCCGAAGACCCGATGATCAGCGGGTGAATTCTTCCGGTCGCCCCGGCTTCGGAGCCCAATCCCTGCGGATCCGCCACACTCGCGAGCCGAAGGTCGAGTGCGCCGGTCCATTCTCGGGTCAATTGCGCATCGAGTGCGTCGACGCGCTCGAGTAGCGGAGGGTGCTGGTCCGGCGGGCAGGCTTCGAGCAAGGTCGCGAATACCGCGCGTAGACGGCGCTGGACCTGCGCGGAATTGGTACTGAAGTGCCGGATCTCGTCGGTGGCGACGGACACGTAATCGGTCCAGGTGCGTTGCTGCCCTCTGATCAGCGTGAGATCCGAGGTTGATGTGTCGAAGCGGACCCGCGGGGCGAGAAGTACCAGAAGATCTTCGATGTGGTCGAGAGCCTGGACGGCTCGGCCCGGGTCGTTGATAGCGGGTGACAGTGCCTTGAGCGCGATGTCCACGATCGACTGAAGCGCTGCACCGGGGCTGACGACCGGGCTGTGCGTGTCACCGAAGATCAAGCACGACATCAAGGTGTCCGGGCGTACCTTCAGCGAGGGTCCGCGTACCTCGAAGAGGGGCGCGTTCTGGGCGACGAACTCGCCGATGCTGGGGACGACTTCGACCGAGACGTCCCAGCGGCCGGCCAACCGCTGCAGTCGTGCGAGATCGATCGCCAGCAGAATCCGGCCGTCGGGTGAGAGGTGGCGCAGGCGAATCACCAGTGCGTCGGCGCTCTCGGAGTTCTCGGACTCGCGCGGTTGGGGTAGGGGGAGCGGCTGACTGGGTTTCGGTGCGCCAGAGGGCAGGTCCTCGTACAGCGGATAGGCACGAATCGTCGCGCTCCGGCCCTGGGCCGCTATCCAACGCAGCAACCGACTGGAATTGAGAATCGACCCGACCTTCGCCACCAACGCGATGAACAGGATCGCACTGGCCAATGCCAGAAGCAGTGCGATCGCTGTGGAGATGGTCGGTGAGGAATTCTCCGAATCGAGCGCCAGATCGAGCGCAATGATCAAGGAGAAGACGAACGTGGCCAGAAACATGCCGATCGACCACCGCATCACCCGCTGCTGCGCGAGCATCGGGACCACCCGCACCGAAATCTGCGAGGCGCCGAACTGCATTGCGAGGGTGATGGCGGTGAACACCAGACCGGTGAGAGTGATCATCCCGCCGGCGATGACGCTGAGCAGCGTCGCGGTGGCCCCGGCGTCGACGCCCTCGGAAATGGTACCGACGTCGCCGTCGCTGACCAGGTCTCCGTCGATCCCGACGAGGATGTTCGCGGTGACGACGGACAGGACGACGAGGATCACGGGGAGACGCCAGACCGGGACTGTTCGTAGTCGTCGGCGAGTTCGACGCCAGCGAATTCTGTCCGAGAGCCGCCGCGACAATCCGACCTTCGACGTGGGGGTTGTGGTGTCGACGACGGGGAGCGGTGGTGGGGGCGGGGGAGTGGAACCGAAACTTCCCGACACCGTTTCCTGAACGTAGATCTTCGCGTGGATCATCGGCTCGCGATAACGCTGTTCACGGGCCACTGCCCGGCTCATCTTCGCCGGCTTGTCGCGGTAACGCGAGCGCGCCCACGGGGCACCCGGGCGACTCAACCGAATTGCTCCGATCAACAGAAGTGGGGTGAAGAACAGCCCGATCAAGCCGGTCCAGAGTTTGCCCTTCATCAACGTGATCACGGCGAGTCCGAGTTGGATGACGATCGCGACGACAACGCCGATCAACGTCGCCAGGCTACGGTCCTGCTCGTACGGGTCGAACTCTCCCGCGAACCCGATCGGGTGGACCCCGAGAAGGAAAAGGAACGAGATCGCGATGGCAACGAACACCGCGTCGATGGACGAGCGACCTTCCTCGGCCCAGTAGACATCGCGCAGATGCAACACGAGCGCGTACTCGTCGAGGACCAACGCGCTGCCGATACCGAACACCGACGCGAGAACACAATTGGCGATCGGGGTGTGATAGTCGGCCAGAGCGATGAAGGCGAAGCCGGACACGAGCATCATCATCAAACCGAAAACCATGTGGTGGATGTGCATTCCACCGGGCGTGACATTGCCTGGCCACCACGAGACCTCGGCCCGGATCATCCGGACGCTGAAGCGGATGAACAGGAACGTCAGGACAAAGGCGAGTAGGAGGAAGAACAGCGGGAGCCTGCCGGTGTCGACGACCGTGTGCTCGAACCAGGACCGCACGGCGTCAACTCTTGCTGGTGGCGAGCTTGATCAGCTGAGGAGCCGTTGCGTCGGGCAGGTAGGCACGCGTCAGTGCGATTCCGATCCGAGGCAGGTCGGCCTCGTCGCGGAAACACAGGAAAACGGCTTCGTACCTCGGCTTGAACTTCTTCTTGAACGCGTGAAGAGACCGGAAGCCGTAGAGCGGTTCCATCGCGGCTCCGAGCATGTCCAGCAGGCGGTCCATCGATGCGGCGTCGGCGCCGTCGTCGCTGCGTGCGAGCGGTGCTCCGGACAGTGAGACGAATTGGGCACCTTGTTCTTTGAACTCGAGGGCCGACGATGCGATGAGGAACTCGACCACCGGACGGAACCCGTCGGGACGTCGACGCATGACGTCGAGTGTCCAACCCTGAACCACGCCGCCTTCGCCGTACACCGGCAACCACGAGGTGACGCCGTGAATGCTTCCGGTCGGGTCGACGGCCAAGCCGACCCGGACGTCGCGGTCGAGCGCCTCCTCGACGCTTCCGAGGGTGAACCCCATCTCGGGTAGCCCCTTGTCGCCCACCCATTCCTCGGAGATGGCGCGCACCTGAGCCAATACGGAGAACGGCTCGTCGGCCAATGTTGTCATCCGGAAGGTGATGTCGTCCTTCTTGGCCTTGTTGAGCGCCGAGCGGATGTCCTGCCAGGATTTACCGGTGAACTGCAGTTCTGGTAGGTCGACGATCGTGTCTTCGGCGACCTGAACGGTGCGCCAGCCACGCCGGGCGGCGGCATCGGCTGTCTCCTTCCCCACGGAGAACAAGCAGGGAGTGAGGCCGTTGGCTTCGGACATCGTCGTGAATTCGTCCACCGCTGCGGCAAGTCGGTCGGGGCTCGCTATCGGATCGGCCAGGACCACGACGACACCGACATGCCGTTGGAATGCAACGACGCTCTCACCCGACTCGCCGAAGTAGTAACTGTTGCCGTCCCACGTCGTCATCCACGACATGGTTCCGCCGCCGTGCCGTTTGAGCAGTTCCCGAGCGGCGGCGCGCGGATCGTTCCCGGACAACGGCCCGCCTCGAATCTTGCGCCGCATCGGTACGTGGAAAGCGTGGCGGCCCTTGATCAACAAGATGAGTTCGAGAAGCCAGAGCAGCGCGGTACCGACCGTGACGGCGCCGGCGCTCTCGTAGTCGAAGAAGATAACCGAAACGAGGACGAGGGCGGTGGCCAAGACCGTCAGTGAACCGAACACCACGGCAACCCACCAGGCCCAGCGGCGACCTCGTCGCAACTGGTCCGCGATGAGGGCAACGATGACCACGTCGATCAATGCCGTCCAGCCCGAACCGGTTTCGGCTTCCGTCGGCCCGAACGGTCCGCTTCCGGGGAACAGCCAGACGGCGATCTCGACCACGCCGATCAGGAGCAGGCCGATGAATCCGAGCAGGCGGATCTCGCGTCGCGTTCGGGGGATGAACCCGCGCTCTCCGTCGCCGAAGAACTTCTCGCCCACCGGCAGGAATATCGCGACCGCGATGAGGTGCTGCACGTCGGCGAGGCGGCCTTCGAAGAGGAACGCGATCGCAATGTACGCACACAGAATGGCGCGGACTCGCATTCGCCAGGGCGAGCGGAGTGTTGCTGTGGTCGCGGCGAGTGCGGCGATGATTGCAGTGGTCACGCCGACGTCGCGGTGGGTGGCGAGGTTGCGAGCCCAATCCCAGTCGGTGTGGCTGCCCGCCCAGAGGAGGAGCGATGCACCGAGTTCGCCCGCCAACTGACCGCTGATCGTGACGATGGCCGCGTTCTTGGTTCCCAGGCGCCATTCGCACCAGCCGACCGCGAAGGCAAAAACGACGATGATCGAAACATACTGACCCGGCGTCAATCCGAAGAACCACCCCGTGACGAGAGTCCACCACTTGCCTTCCTGCAAGGCAGGAACTCCGTAGGCGATGTCGTTGAACCACGAGTAGGTACGGACGTGATTCCACAGGGCGCCCGTCGCGATCCCGACGACGGTGATGGTGAGCACTACGCTCGCGGTGAACGGCACACGCCGCAGGACGCTCAGCGTGTCGGAGGCGAAGCGGGAGGCCCGATTCGACGCGCCCGGCGCGCTCTGGTCGGTCTGCGGGGTGGGGGTCTGGGACTGCTCAGCCATCGAGGTTCTCTTCTCGCCATGCCGCACGGTGGATTCTGCCTGTTCAGCATGACAGGAATACAGACCGATAAGCAGGCGAAGCGGCCAAAATGGACCAGACTGGCTGAGGGTCTCAGTCTCGTGGCGCTACTGTCGAGCCATGGTGAACGGAGATTTACTGAATCGGGACCACGTGGTCGCCTCACTTGCCGCTTTCGAACCTCGGTCGGTCGAATTGGACGGAAGGCGCTCGGCGTCGGTGGTCATCGTCGTCATGCGGACAGCGGACGGAACACCAGTGTTCCCGGTGACGAAGCGGCCGAGCAAGATGCGCGCCCACCCCGGTCAATTCGCGTTGCCGGGCGGAAGCGTCGACCCGGGCGAGTCGTCCGAACAGGCAGCGGTTCGGGAACTTTCCGAGGAGCTGGGTGTCGACGTTCCCGAATCGAAGATCATCGGCCGGCTCGACGACTACGTCACTCGTTCGGGATTCGTGATCCGGCCGTTCGTCATGTGGTCGGGCGAGGACATCGGGGGACTGGTACCCAATCCCGACGAGGTGGCCCAGGTGTATGCCGTCACGTCGGAGGAGCTCGACGTGGACTCGCGCTTCGTCACCATCGAGGAATCACCGAACCCGGTGATCCAATGGCCTTTCCGAACGAGCCTGATCCATGCGCCGACCGGAGCCGTCATCTATCAGTTCCGCGAAGTGCTGAACGGACGGAACACGCGCATCGACAAGCTCGAGCAGCCGGTGTTCGCCTGGAGATAAGGGCAGCTCGACACGCTCGGGACAGTTCAGGCTACGGCGCCTCGGCGAATAGTCCGTCGTGCTGTGGAAAGCTGGCCGCACGGCAATCGAACGACGCGAGGTGTGTGCAGTGAACTCTGGCGAACAAGAACCGATCCCCACGGACCGGATTCTCACTGTTCCCAACGTGCTCAGTATCGTGCGTCTACTCGCTCTGCCGCTGTTCGCCTACCTGCTGCTCGTCACGCACTCGGACGGCTGGGCATTGGCGCTGCTGATGCTCAGCGGGTTCACCGACTGGCTCGACGGCAAGCTGGCCAGAGTGCTCGGACAGACCTCGCGTCTGGGAGCGCTTCTCGACCCGCTGGTCGATCGTCTGTACGTCGTGACGACACTGGTCACCTTCGTCGCCCGCGATTTCATTCCCTGGTGGGTCGCAGCGATACTCATCGGCCGTGATCTTCTGCTTGCGTTGACGCTGCCGATCTACCGCAGGCGTGGCCTGCCACCGCCCGAGGTGGTTTATCTCGGCAAGGCTGCGACCTTCCTACTGATGTTCGCTCTGCCGTTGATTCTTGCCGGGCACGGAGACTGGGCCATCGGACCGTTCACCCATGCCTTCGGTTTCGCTTTCCTGATCTGGGGAACCGTCCTGTACGTGTGGACTGCCGCGATCTACGTGCTCAAGGCCGTTGACGTTGCGCGAACCCACGAGGTCGTGCCCCGATGAAGTCGACCGGGGAGGACGTCCGTCGTAACCCGGTACCGTCGCTGCTTCGCTCACTCATGACCGAACATCTCGACCCGGGCTACGAGGCAACTGCATTCGAACGCCAGCACGAGCACACCAAGAACAGATCCTCGAAGACGGGGCCGTGGCTGGCCCTCGGCGCACTGTTGATCGGGTTCATCGTCACGGTCTCGGCTGTTCAGGCGACGAAGCAGGTGACCGGCACCGAAGAGGTTCGAAGCGAGTTGGTGGCGAAGGTCCGTGATGCGGAGGATCGAATCGATTCGCTGGCCGCGTCCCGCGATTCACTCGGCGGAGCCGTCGACGCCGCGCGCGGCGTGGTGCTCGAAGGCGATGCACGCGGCAGCGCCGTCCTCGACCAACTGCGAGCGGTCGAATCCGGCGCAGGAGCCGAAGCTGTTCACGGGGAGGGACTGGTGGTGACGTTGACCGACCCGGCCGGACGCCCGAACCTCTCGGATGCGTCGCAACGGAGTGTCGGCGGTAAGACAGTTGTCCTCGATCGCGATCTGCAGACCGTCGTAAACGCCCTGTGGGCTGGGGGAGCGGAGGCGATCGCCGTCGGCGGCGTGCGAATCGGGCCGACGGTGACCATTCGTCAGGCGGGCGGCGCGATGCTCGTCGACAACCAACCTGTTTTCTCCCCGTACCTCGTCGAGGCGATCGGAGACACGCGAGCACTGCAGCGGAAATTCGTCGTCAGCGACGCCTACGTGAGAATGTCTAGCGTCTCGCAACTGTACGGAGTCGGTTTCGCGGTGGCCGAAGACGATTCGTTGACTCTGCCGCCTGCGGCGCCTCGCGCCGTCCGAGTGGCAACAGAACCCACAGAACCCAAGTGACAGAAGGAGTTCGATGAAGGCCGGTTCCGCCCTGTACGGACTCGCAGCACTGGTCGTCGGCATCGTCCTGGGCGTAGTTTTCAGCCCGCAGGTGCCCGACGTGATCCAGCCCTATCTTCCGATCGCTGTCGTTGCGGCGCTCGACGCCGTCTTCGGTGGACTACGCGCGTATCTGGACGAAATCTTCGACGCGAAGGTGTTCGTGGTTTCCTTCGTCTTCAACGTGCTCGTCGCGTCGTTGATCGTCTGGCTCGGTGATCAGTTGGGTGTCGGTACTCAACTCTCGACGGCGATCGTCGTCGTGTTGGGTATCCGGATCTTCGGCAACGCAGCGGCATTGCGACGCCGACTGTTCGGAGCGTGAGTCATGGCGGAACATTCCACGACCGAACCGGAAGAAGAACCTCCCGTCACCACTGCGGGTGAAGGTCGTCACGAGTTGCGTTCACCGTCCAAACACCGCACCAACGTCGTCTTCGCAATCCTCGCTGCTGTGCTGTTGGGCGTGCTCGGCGTTGCGATTGCCACACAGGTACGCAGCACAGTGGCCGGAGATTCACTCGACGCCGCGCGCCCTGCCGACCTCCTGGTGGTTCTCGACAATTTGAATCGGCGCGAAGCCGCGCTGAGGCAGGAAGTCGCGAATCTTCAGGAATCGCTTGCCACTTTGGAAGCCGGTGGCAACACGGGAGCAGCGCTGGACGAGGCGCGGGCGCGGCTGACCTCACTCTCCATTCAAGTGGGGACCGCTCCGGCCACTGGACCGGGTGTGACGATGACCCTGACAGATCCGGCGGGCGGCGTCGGATCGGAAGTGATTCTCGATCTCATCCAGGAACTGCGTGCTGCCGGTGCCGAAGCCATCTCGATCGCAGGTGCGAACGGCGAACCCATTCGTATCGGCGTGAACTCGTGGGTGAGTGGGCGCGGCGGCGAGATCGAATTGGACGGAACCCGGATCGAGCAGCCGTACACTGTGACCGCGATCGGAGATCCGCCGACATTGGCGGCAGCGTTGAACATTCCCGGAGGCGTCTTCGACAATGTCGCACGCAATGGCGGAACGTCGTCCGTCGAGCAATCGCAGCAGGTCACGATCTCCGTCTTGCGACAATTGAATCCGCGCCAATACGCTCAACCCGGAAATTGATCTTTTTGCGTCCGACTTTCGGACGGCCTGTGAAAGGAAGCCACTGTGAGTGAGCTCGATACACCTACCGATCTGCGCTACACCGCGGAGCACGAGTGGGTGAAGCGAACCGGCCCGACCTCAGTTCGAGTCGGTATCACCGACTTTGCTCAGTCGCAGCTCGGTGACGTCGTGTTCGTCCAGCTTCCCGCTGTCGACGAAGACGTGACCGCCGGTGAATCGCTCGGTGAGGTCGAGTCGACCAAGAGCGTCTCCGACATCTTTGCTCCGTTCACTGCGAAAGTTCTTGCAGCGAACGGTGAATTGGACGGACAGCCCGACCTCGTCAACACCGACCCGTACGACACGGGTTGGTTGGTCGAACTCGAGGTTGCCGACGAGGCCACACTCGACGCCGCACTCGCGGCAACTCTGGACGCGGAGGCATACAAGGGACTCACGTCCGAGTAGAAAACCTGCGCGTGGACCGGCCAACTCGTGTTGTGTCGCGGCCTGTCTCGCTGCACACGGCGGTCTGCGCAGGGTACGGTCGTTAGGTACGCATGTGCCGAGTCGGGGCGCAGGGCCGTATCGAACGTGACTGTGAAAGATGCTCGTGAAGAAAGTGCACTGCGTAGTCCAGTGATTCATGATCTGGATGATTGACCCAGGAGGAGAAACAGTGAGCGAGAACGGTAACGACGCGGGCTATGGGGAGTCGCCGGCGGAGACCACTTCGGTTTTCCGCGCGGACTTCCTCAATGAGCTCGACAACACCTCCTCTGCAGCACCGGCCGCCGAGCAGCCGGTTTCGGGCGTGGAAGGCCTTCCCGCCGGAGCCGCACTTCTGGTGGTCAAGCGGGGACCGAATGCAGGATCCCGCTTCTTGCTCGATCAGCCGACGACGTCGGCAGGTCGGCACCCGGACAGCGACATCTTCCTCGACGACGTGACCGTCAGCCGTCGTCACGCCGAGTTCCGTCAGGAAGATGCAGATTTCCACGTCGTCGACGTCGGAAGCCTCAACGGCACCTACGTCAACCGTGAGCCTGTCGATTCGGCAGTTCTCGCGAATGGTGACGAGGTTCAGATCGGCAAGTTCCGTCTGGTGTTCCTCACCGGCCCTCGTGCCGGCGGTTCGCAGGTCGGCGAGTCGTCAGCAGGTGCGGGTAGCTAATGACGGCAGTGCGGCAGCAGAGCCAGCCCGGAATGTCGATTGGTTCCGTGCTGGATCGGTTGCGTCCAGATTTTCCCGACGTGACGATTTCGAAGATCCGTTTCCTCGAGTCCGAGGGCTTGATCAGCCCGCAACGGACACCGTCGGGATACCGCAGATTCTCTGTCGAGGACTGCGAGCGTCTTCGCTTCGTGCTGACCGCTCAACGCGATCAGTACCTGCCGCTCAAAGTGATCAAAGAACAACTCGAAGCGATCGACAGTGGCGCAGCGACGGTGAGTGCAGAAGTTCCTGCGCCTCGTCGTGCTCGCGTCCTGTCGATCGCTACGGGCGATGTCTCACCCGAGGCGTTCCGGGTCGATCGCGAAGTTCGAGTAGGTCGTCAGGATCTTCTCGCGCGCGCTGACATCGACGATCGGTTTCTGACCGATCTGATCCGCACCGGTTTGGTCGTTCCCGGCGCGGCGGGCTTCTTCGACGAGGATGCCGTGACGTTGGCGCGCACCGCTAAGGCGATGTCCGAGTACGGCTTGGAGGTTCGCCATCTGCGCGCGTTCAAGTTGGCTGCTGATCGCGAAGCGGGACTGGTGACTCAGATCGCCGGACCGGTTGCCAAGGGTCGTGACGCCGGAGCACGTGATCGTGCCGAGGAAATGGTGCGGGAGCTGGCCGCTCTGTCACTGACTTTGCACACGTGTCTGGTCAAATCGGCAGTTCGGGGAAGTCTCGATCGCTGAGTTCCTCGATCAGCGGGGCACACTCGAATAGAATTTCAGTACGACCGCATCGGAGTCGGTCGGCTGGATCACGTCAGGTTGGAGGCAAGCTCGATGGGCGAAATGCGTGTGATCGGAGTTCGTGTCGAGCAGCCTCAGAATCAGCCGGTCCTGTTGCTGCGAGAGTCCGACGGCGATCGGTACCTGCCGATCTGGATCGGGCAAACCGAAGCTACCGCGATTGTTCTCGAACAACAGGGAGTCGAGCCGGCGCGGCCGCTGACTCACGACCTGATCAAGATCTTGATCGAATCTTTCGGTCGGAGCCTCAAGGAAGTTCGGATCGTGGACCTGCAAGAGGGCACTTTCTACGCGGATCTCGTCTTCGACGAGCAGACCACTGTCTCGGCACGTCCGTCGGACTCGATTGCATTGGCCCTGCGCATCGGCGTTCCGATCTTCGCGTCGGAGGCTGTTCTCGCCGAGGCCGGTCTGGTCATTCCCGACGAGCGCGAAGACGAGGTCGAGAAGTTCAAGGAATTCCTCGACACCATATCGCCGGACGATTTCAAAGCCACTGATGGTTAGCCTGAATTGACTGGTTGCGGACTTTAGTCTTCAACTCTCAAGTAGAGGTTGAGTCTCGGTCGGCGTGTTGCGTTGACCATGCACCCTCCTGGACTTACCGTTGCGTGCGGTGGAGATCTTCTCGCCTTGTCGATCGAGGCGTACTCTAGGTAAGTCCACTCATGGAATTACCTGCCTTGGATTCACATCTGAAAGTTCGGTCGGCACGGGATTCTCGTGACTGCTGATAGCACAGGTTGGTTACATGATGGCGAAGCGAGAGGGAGACGGCAGTGGAAGAACAGTCGAATGAGCGCGGGACGGGCATAGCCGGTAGTGCCGCGACTGCAGAAATGTCTTCCGAAGAGCTGCAGCCGGGCCTGTTCCCGGACGATTCCATCCCCGACGACCTCGTCGGATATCGAGTACCCAGTGCGTGCCAGATCGCCGGGATCACGTACCGCCAACTCGACTACTGGGCACGGACGTCGTTGGTTGTTCCGTCGATCCGTGGCGCTGCCGGATCCGGAAGCCAACGTCTGTACTCCTTCAAGGACATTCTCGTTCTGAAGATCGTGAAGCGTCTGCTCGATACCGGCATCTCACTGCAGAACATCCGCGTTGCCGTCGATCACCTCCGTAAGCGTGGCGTCCGCGATCTTGCCAACATCACTCTGTTCTCCGACGGCACCACCGTGTACGAATGCACGTCCCCCGAAGAGGTCGTCGACCTCCTCCAGGGTGGGCAGGGCGTATTCGGCATCGCAGTCAGTGGCGCGATGCGTGAACTCACCGGAACGATCGCCGACTTCCCCGCCGAGCGGGCCGACGGCGGCGAAAGTGATCCCAACCCGGAAGACGAGTTGGCTTCGCGACGCAAGAATCGCGCCAGCCGCAAAACCGGATAACGTACGTCACATCTCTTTGGAGGATGCCACGGTGCAGGTCGGCGTTTCGGTCAACTAGACTGGGCCTGCGTCGCCGGCGTACGGGAGAGCCTCGGATACCGATTCACCGAACTTGTCTTTGTTTCAGTCTTTGTCTCAAAGGTCAGTCGTGAGCGGGATCAGGGCGCCGAAGGAGCAATACCTCCCCGTCAATCTCTCAGGCACCAAGGACCGTACGGGCTCCGACGCCTCTGGAAAGCGGTGGGACAACCCACCCGCCGACGGGGAAAGGCTGTGGCTTCCGCCTTCGGCGGATCACTACCGAATCTCTCAGGCGCTCGGGAATCGAGCATGCGACAGAGGGGGAGGAACACACCGCAGTTCGGTGTGTGTCCTGATCCTCCGATCTGTCTGGGAGTTGTCGTGATCGACGCTGCAAGCCGTATATTTGCCGACCGCCATGTCGGTCCGAACGCCGCGGAACTCGCGCGCATCCTCGAACTCGTCGGGGTCGATTCACTCGACGAACTGGCAACCAAGGCCGTTCCCTCCGTCATCCTCGACGCTGCCCCGAACGGCATCGCTGCCGGACTCGACGCTCTGCCGCTTCCGGTCGGAGAGCACGAGGCACTTGCCGAACTGACTGCACTCGCAGCCCAGAACACCGTCGCGACGTCGATGATCGGCCTCGGCTACTTCGACACGTTGACGCCGCCGGTGTTGTTGCGCAACATCATCGAGAACCCGGCCTGGTACACCGCGTACACCCCGTATCAGCCGGAGATCAGCCAGGGCCGTCTCGAAGCCCTCCTCAACTTCCAGACCATGGTCGCCGATCTCTCCGGCATGGAACTGGCAAACTCGTCGATGCTCGACGAGGCCACCGCCGCTGCCGAAGCCATGACGCTCCTGCGCCGCGCGAACCGCAGCAAGTCCCCACGATTTGTCGTCGACGCCGATCTCTACCCGCAGACCCTCGCCGTCATCGAGACTCGCGCCGAGCCGCTCGGAATCGAGATCGTCTCTGCGGACCTCACCGCTGGTCTTCCGGAAGGTGACTTCTTCGGCGTCATCGCCCAGATCCCAGGTGCCTCGGGACGAGTCGTCGATTACACCTCGATCATCGCGGAAGCTCACGAGCGCGGCGCACTGGTTGCCGTCGGCGCAGACCTCCTCGCGATGACGCTCATCACCTCACCCGGTGAGCTCGGCGCGGATGCGTGCTTCGGAACCACCCAGCGTTTCGGTGTTCCCATGGGATACGGCGGACCGCACGCCGGTTACCTGGCCGTGCACTCCAAGCATGCGCGTCAGCTGCCCGGCCGCTTGGTCGGCGTCTCCATCGACGCAGACGGAGACAAGGCGTACCGCCTGGCGCTGCAGACACGTGAGCAGCACATTCGCCGCGAGAAGGCGACGTCCAACATCTGTACCGCTCAGGTGCTCCTCGCCATCCTCGCTGCGATGTACGCGAGCTACCACGGCGCCGAGGGACTCAAGGCGATTGCGTTGCGAGTCGCTGCCCGCGCACACGCGTTGGCAAACGGCCTGCGCGAAGGCGGCGTGACCGTCGTCCACGATTCGTTCTTCGACACCGTGCTCGCTCAGGTTCCGGGCAAGGCGGCCGACGTCGTCGCTGCGGCCAAGGAATCCGGGATCAACCTGCGTCTGGTCGATGCCGATCATGTCGGTATCTCCTGCGACGAGGCCACGACCGCCGACCACGTCCTTGCCGTGCTCGACGCGTTCGGGATCGAGGATGCTGTTGTCGCCATCGAAGCCGAGGGCAATTCGGTTCCGGCTGCTCAGGAGCGCACCTCCGACTACCTGCAGCACGAAGCCTTCACCCGTTACCGTACGGAAACGGCAATGCTTCGCTACCTGCGCGCGCTGTCCGACAAGGACATCGCCCTCGATCGCAGCATGATCCCGCTGGGTTCGTGCACCATGAAGCTCAATGCGACCGCCGAGATGGAATCCATCACCTGGCCCGCGTTCAACGCGATCCATCCGTTCGCGCCGACATCGGATGCGCCCGGTCTGCTGAAGATCATCAAGGATCTCGAAGACTGGCTGGTCGCGGTCACCGGCTACGACAACGTCAGCCTGCAACCCAACGCCGGCAGCCAGGGGGAATACGCGGGCCTGCTCGCGATCCGCAACTACCACCTCAGCCGGGGCGACGACCACCGCGACACCTGCCTCATTCCGTCGAGTGCTCACGGCACCAATGCGGCTTCTGCCGTCATGGCCGGGATGCGCGTCGAGGTTGTCGCCTGCCGTGCCAACGGTGACGTCGACGTCGACGATCTGCGCGCGAAGATCGCCGATCACGCCGAGCGTCTCGCCGCGATCATGATCACCTACCCTTCAACACACGGTGTCTACGAGCACGAGATCTCCGACATCTGTGCAGCGGTACACGACGCCGGTGGCCAGGTGTACGTCGACGGCGCCAACCTCAATGCGCTTGTCGGCCTTGCCCGTCCAGGCCGATTCGGCGGCGACGTCAGCCACCTGAATCTGCACAAGACCTTCTGCATTCCGCACGGCGGCGGTGGACCCGGCGTCGGCCCGATCGGTGTGCGCTCACACTTGACGCCGTTTTTGCCCGGACACCCGATGGCGCCCGAACTCGGTGGTAGAGGAACGATCTCGGCAGCGCCCTACGGCAGTGCGTCCATTCTGCCCATCACCTGGACCTACATCCGGATGATGGGAGCTGCGGGCCTGCGCCGCGCCAGCCTGACCGCCATCGCGTCGGCCAACTACATCGCGCGTCGACTCGACGAGTACTTCCCGGTTCTCTACACCGGCGAGAACGGCATGGTCGCGCACGAGTGCATCCTCGACCTCCGTGGGTTGACCAAGGACACCGGCGTCACCGTCGACGACGTCGCAAAGCGTCTGGCCGACTACGGTTTCCATGCTCCGACCATGAGCTTCCCCGTGGTCGGCACACTGATGGTCGAGCCCACCGAGAGCGAGAACCTCGAAGAGATCGACGAGTTCTGCGAGGCGATGATCGCCATTCGCGGCGAAATCGATCGCGTCGGAGCGGGCGAGTGGACGGTGGAGGACAACCCGCTACGCGGCGCTCCCCACACTGCGGGAAGCATTGCAGCGCAGTGGGATCACCCGTACTCGCGTGAGATCGCCGTCTTCCCGCGTGGCAAGGCTCGCCCGAAGGTGTGGCCGTCCGTGCGTCGTATCGACGGTGCACATGGCGACCGCAACCTGGTCTGCTCCTGCCCGCCGATCGAAGCGTTCGCAGGCAACTAAGGCGTGTGCCCGCCGGAGATCATCACCTCTCGTGTACGAGTTCGAGAACAGTGATCTCCGGCGGGGCGCCGACGCGTACCGGCGGACCCCAAGCCCCGGCGCCACGCGTCGTGTACAGCACTGTGTTTCCGACCCTGTCCAAGCCTTGCACCGAAGGCTGCTGCAGCGGAACGAGATACCGCAGCGGCCACATCTGACCGCCGTGAGTGTGCCCGGACAGTTGCAGATCGATACCCATCTCGGATGCCTCGATCGCCTGACGCGGTTCGTGCGCGAGAAGCAAGGCGAAAGTATTCGGATCGCGACCTGCGAGCGCGGCAGTCAGGTTCGGCTCGTACGGGGCCGGCGACGTGTAGTCGTGGATGCCCACGATGTCGATGGTATCGCCGCCATGCTGGATCGAGGTGCGGCTGTTGCGAAGTGTGGTGATCCCCAATGTCTCCCACACGTCGAGCCATTTGCCGCCGTCGTCGGCGTAGAACTCGTGGTTTCCGCTGACTCCGAAGATTCCGTCGGGCGCCCGAAGATCGGCGAGCGGAGCAAGATCGGGAGCAACTTTCGCGACGGTTCCGTCCACGAGGTCGCCGCCGATCGCGATCAGATCGACATTCTGCGAGTTCACGATATCGACCACCTTGCGGGTGAAGTCGACCCCGCGGGCCGGTCCCACGTGCAGGTCGGTGATCAAGGCGATCCGGTATCCGTTGAAGC
Source organism: Rhodococcus sp. T9N (assembly GCF_024436645.1). Lineage (NCBI taxonomy): Bacteria > Bacillati > Actinomycetota > Actinomycetes > Mycobacteriales > Nocardiaceae > Rhodococcus > Rhodococcus sp. T9N. The sequence goes on from NZ_JAMSKS010000011.1 coordinate 51,441, forward strand.
CCTCAGGTAGGCGAGCGAGCGGCACGCGGACGCGGGAAATCTTGGGGCCCGACGCCTCGTAGACGCCGTAGCCGGCGGTGCCGATCGCCGCGAGAGTGACTGCTGCCGTAGCCAACTGCAACGTACGACGCTTGGCTGGGTCGACTTCGGTCGTGGTATCCGTGTGGCGTGCACGTAGTCGACCGATCCCGGCGAACAGGCCGATCACGAGCAGTCCGGGAATCAGATACAGCCACGAAGCCAGCCAGACCCATCCGACAAATCCGATCGGTCGCGCCCACGATGTCGGAAAGACTTCGCCGCTGCCGACCCCGATGAGCGTCGAGACCGCCAAGACGACAAGCGCAGTGTCGGCGAGACGAGCCCATCGCCTCGGGATGCCGGTGGCGCGAACGAGTCGGCGATGCAGGAACCAGGTCAGAAGGGCGAGAAGGACTGCAAAAACCGCGACGCGCCCCATCAGGACAGCATCTTGGTCACTGCGGCCGCGAGAGCGGGGTCGGACGTCGAATCGACCCGAACCAATGTTCCGCCCGTCCGATCCGAGACGTCTTGGAGTGTGGAGACGTCGTCGCCCGCACCGACGACGATCACGTCGACCTGTACCGGACGCGACGGATTGCCCGCAGCGGCGATCGCGCTGAGCAGTTCGGCTCGCGTCGTGGTGGATTCGTCAGGCGTACTCGAGGTGATCAGCAGCACCGAGTTGACTCGCCCCGCGTCGAAACCGTCCACGGCGGCTTTGTAGGAGCTGGCAAGCGCCGGGTATTTGGAGGTCTTTCCGCCGGCCCGAAGCCCGTTGAGGAAATCGGTGATCGTGGCACGCCGATTCGGCTCGGACAGTGAACCGCCCGGAACCAGGATGCGCTCGGACGGTTTTCCGTCGGTGCCCGTGCTGAACTCGCGAAGGCCGATGTCCGAAGCGTCAGGGCTGCGACCCAATTGGGTATTCACCGCCGAGGCAACGTTCGCCAAGCGGGTAGTGCCACCGTCGTCGGTACCCATCGACGCCGACGTGTCCATCAGGATGGTGGCACTACGCGGCGAGACCGGGTTGGCGACTATGTCACCGAGGGCCGCTGCGGTCTCCGCCGAAGCCGGTTTCAACGTGGACGAGATCTTGGCCGGGGACACCGCCCCGAGATCGGGAAGGTCTTGGCCCTCGACCCGGAAACCGGCGCCGACGAACAACTGTGACTGATTCGGCTCACGCATGAAATCGGCAAACTGTGCCGCTGCGCGCGACGCGGTTTCGTCGATCCCGCTGCCCGAGACGATGACCGCCGGATAGTCCGCGACTGGCGTTGCGCCGGCGGGGGAGTACGTCGTCATCGCCGCGTTCGCGCTCTGCGCTATCGACTGTTCCGTGGCCGGAACGGCTTTCACCGAATCCGGTGTTCCGGCGCTCAGTGCTCCGAGGGCTTCGGCGGTGGACGAGGGGGGAGTCGGCAAGGATTGGAACTGCAACGCCCGTGCACTGAGCGCAGCGTTGACCTGAGCGGACTTCGCCTGATCCGTCGTGACCGGGCCGGCACCCGCATCGGCGACGTCGGCAGCGATCGCCTGTGCAGCCATCGAGGTTTCGGTACTTCCGACCGGCAGGGCGACCGTCAGATCGGAAGGCAAAGACTTCCAACTCGATGCTGCGCCGGCCAATGCTGCCGCGGTCTCGGGACCGGCTGCCAGAACGATCGGGGAACTCGCGAGCGAGCGAGGATCACCGTTGATCACGGCCTTGCCCGACAGTGGCGCGAGTTCGAACGAACTCGTCGGGATCCACAGGGAGGGACGCGGTCCCAATGCTGCGTCGTCCCAGGGGGCCGCCGGACCGGCTTCGAGTGCCGTCGAGACCGACGCGGACGGCGCACCGTGCACCACGACGGCGATGCAGTGATCACGCACCACCGGCGAGGTCTGGGTGTACCGCTTCGCCAGTTCCTCGACCTGTGGGGCTATGGACGGATCCGCGGTGACATCGAGTGTCTTGTTGCCCTCGACGCACGTACCGGCTGCCTGCTGTCCCTGATCGTCGATCCGGTTGCTGAGGGCCTTCCATCCGAAGAAGCCTGCCACGATCAAGACGATCAGCACGACGACGAGAATCGGCCCCTTACTGATACCTCTGGCGCCTGACCCGCCGCGATGTTCGCCCACGTACCTTGCCCTACCTTGGTCACTCGAAGAATGTCTGTTGAACGGACTGTGTCCTTGGCCAGTCTAGTGACGAAACTTCGGGGCCTACGCGAACAGCCTCGACACCGGGAGCGGTGCCGAGGCTGTTCGGGTTCAGCTTCGAGTTCGAAGAAGGTGAAATCAGGCGTTGGCGGCCTTGTACTCGCGGCGGCGGCGATGCAGGATCGGCTCCGTGTATCCGCTGGGCTGCTTCGCGCCTTCGAGGATGAGTTCCTTGGCAGCCTGGAACGCGATGTTGGAATCGAAATCAGGTGCCATGTTGCGGTACTCGGCGTCGCCCTCGTTCTGACGGTCGACAACCGGGGCCATGCGCTCGAGTGCACTGACAACGTCGCTCTCGCTGACGATGCCGTGACGCAGCCAGTTGGCGAGCAGCTGGCTCGAGATGCGCAGCGTGGCGCGATCCTCCATGAGCGCGACATCGTGGATGTCGGGAACCTTGGAGCAGCCGACGCCCGCGTCGATCCAACGGACCACGTAGCCGAGGATGGACTGGCAGTTGTTGTCGAGCTCTTCCTTCTTCTCCGCGTCCGTCCAGTCGGTGCTGGGAGCGAGCGGGATGGTCAGGATGTCGTCGACGCTCGCGCGAGGCTTGCCCTTCAGGCTGTCCTGAACTGCGAATACGTCGACGCGGTGGTAGTGCGTCGCGTGCAGCGTTGCGCCGGTCGGCGAAGGTACCCATGCGGTGTTGGCGCCGGCCTTGGGGTGACCGATCTTCTGCTCGAGCATGTCTGCCATCAACTCGGTCATGGCCCACATGCCCTTGCCGATCTGAGCCTTGCCCTGCAGACCGCAGGCCAGACCGGTGTCGACGTTCCAGTCCTCGTACGCACCGATCCACTTCTGCTTCTTCATCTCGGCCTTGCGCACCATCGCGCCGGCTTCCATGGAGGTGTGGATCTCGTCGCCGGTGCGGTCGAGGAAGCCGGTGTTGATGAACACGACGCGGTCGACGGCTTCCTTGATGCAGGCAGCGAGGTTGACTGTCGTGCGACGCTCCTCGTCCATGATGCCGACCTTGAGCGTGTTCTCGGGAAGCCCGAGGACCTGCTCGACACGGCCGAACAGTTCGGTGGTGAAGGCAACTTCCTCGGGACCGTGCTGCTTGGGCTTGACGATGTAGATCGAGCCGGTGCGGCTGTTGTCGAGCGGTCCGTTGGCGTCACTGATCGAGAGGCCGTGCACTGCACAGGCACTGGTGATCAAGGCGTCGAGGATGCCCTCGGGGACCTCGTTGCCGTCGGCATCGAGGATCGCGGGGTTGGTCATGAGGTGACCGACGTTGCGGACGAAAAGGAGCGAACGGCCGTGCAGGCTGAGTTCGCTGCCGTCGACGGCGGTGTACTTACGGTCGCCGTTGAGCGTGCGGGTGAAGGACTTGGCGCCCTTCTTGATCTCCTCGGACAGATCACCGCGATTGAGGCCCAACCAGTTCCGGTAACCGACAACCTTGTCGTCGGCGTCGACAGCAGCGACCGAGTCCTCGAAGTCCATGATGGTGGTGACGGCCGATTCGAGAACGACGTCCTTGACACCGGCGGCGTCGGTGCTGCCGATCGGGGAGGACGCGTCGATCTGGATCTCGGCGTGCAATCCGTTGTTGAGCAGCAGGATGCTCGTCGGTGCGTCCTTCTCGCCGAGGTAGCCGACGAACTTCTCCGGCTGGGCGAGCGTGGTGACCGTACCGTCTGCCAACGTGATCTTCAGTTCACTGCCGTCGACAACGTACTTGGTTGAATCTGCATGCGATCCCGACACGAGAGGTGCTGCCGCGTCGAGGAATTCACGCGCCCAGGCGATGACCTTGTCGCCGCGGACCTTGTTGTAGCCGGAACCCTTCTCGGCGCCGTTCTCCTCGGAGATGGCGTTGGTGCCGTACAGCGCGTCGTACAACGAACCCCAGCGGGCGTTGGACGCGTTGAGTGCGAAGCGCGCGTTGAGGATCGGCACGACCAACTGCGGGCCGGCCGTCGAGGTGATCTCGGTGTCGACGTTCGCGGTGTTGACCGAGAATTCGGCAGGCGTCGGCAGGAGGTAGCCGATTTCCTGCAGGAACGCCTTGTATGCAGCGGCGTCGATGGGAGCGCCGGCGTGATCGCGATGCCACTGATCGATCTGAGCCTGCAGATCGTCACGCTTGGCAAGCAAGTCGCGGTTCTTCGGTGCGAGCTCGGTGATGACCTTGTCGGCGCCGGCCCAGAACGTTTCGGCGTCTACACCGGTGCCGGGAAGAGCCTCCTCGACCACGAAGTCGTAGAGAACCTTGGCAACCTGAAGACTGCCGACCTGAACGCGCTCAGTCATGAATAGCCTCACTTTTCCGAAAGCGGAGCATCACATATGGATGCCATGAACCAACATCAATGTTACCTGGGAGTATTCCCACCGCTGTCCGCGCCCTGAGCTGCGATAATCGGGCGCGAAGAGCTGAAACGATCAAGTGAAATTCGTTCTGTCTAGAGTTTGCGCGCGGAAATCTCGAAACCAGCCGCGCGTAGACGCTCGACCAGGACGTCGCCGAGCGCTGTCGCTGGAGTCAAAACGCCGGTGGCCGGGGGAAGAGCCTTTTGGTCCTTCGCCAACGACAACGCAGATTCGCCGAGCATTACCGCCGTCGCGCTGTATCCCGGGTCGCCCTTCGCCTTCACTCGTGATGTGTATCGGGCGCCGGTCGTGGTCGTGGTGAACACGTCGAGCGTGAAGTGGCCCTTCTTCTGGGTGCTCTCGCTCGGACCTTCACCGGGAGCCGGCAATACCTTGTCGAGAAGGAAACGTGTCGGAGGTAGAGCGAGTCCGGCGACCAGCGCGCCGAGGCCGACCGCCACGCCGCCCGCAATCACCGGTGACACCACCGATGAGCCGACGCTCATCACCTCGCTGTACTTGAACTTCTTGCCGTACGCCCACTCTCGGAGTGCATTGCTGCGACGGACGACTCGTGTGTTGTACGACGCCATCACGAACGGCGCTTTCCACCCCTTCAACGACGGATCGATCTTCTTGCCGTCGACCACGCTCACGTCGCTCTGGCGTCCGAGTTCGGGCTCCCGATCACGATCGGGGCTCAGCGAGTACGGCGAGGCAGCAAGTTTCCGCAGGCGCGCATCGTCTTTCGACACGTCGATCTGGTTGCGAAGCGAATCGATGGTGCCACCGCTCACGCCGCCGCGCAGGGCCGTGACCACCAGGGTGGTGTCGGTGAGCTCGCCGGCGCCGTCGGCGGCGACCTTCTCGTGCAGGACGTGAACTCCGAGATCGGAAGGGATGGAATCGAATCCGCAGGAATGGACGATCTTGGCACCGGTCGAGACCGCCAGCTCATGGTTGTCGTCGATGCTCTCGCGGTGGAACAGCACCTCGCCGGTGAGGTCGACGTAATGAGTTCCGGCGGAGGCGCATTCGTGAACAAGGGCGTGGCCGTACTTGGCATACGGGCCGACCGTGGTGGCGACGACCCGGGTTCGCTGGGCGAGTGCCTTCAGTGCGGTGGCGTCGTCGGCGTCGGCGATGATCAGGGGGAGATCGGCAGCGGCGGTACCCAGATCGGCGCGAGTGGCTGCCAACTTCTCGAGGGAACGGCCACCGAGGCCGATCTTCGTGCCTTCGGGAGCATGTTTGACGAGGTAGTCGGCGAGTAGCTTACCGACGAAGCCGCTCGCTCCGTAGACGATGATGTCGAGTTCTCGGGCGGGCGAGGTTCCAGTCATGGAGCCAGCCTACAAACGAGCACCCGAAAGTGATGTGACCGAGGTCACTCGGCGGGGAGGGGTTCCTTGACGACGAGGATCGGAGCCTCCACTTCGAGTAGGAGACGCTGCAGCGGGCGTTCGAGGAGGAACTTGCCGATGGGGGACATCCGGCGTGTTCCAACGATCAGGAGATCGACACCCGCGTCGTGGACCAGGTCGACGAGCGCGGTAACCGGATCGCCGTCGTGCTCGGTGGTGCGCAGATCCCACTTCGTCTCCGAGAATCCACCGGCGTCGAGCGCTGACTGGATCTCGCCGCGAAGAGCGGCCCGATCGTCCTCGGTGTCTCCGAGGTTGACCGTGCCTCCGATGTTGACGTCGTCCAGGACGTGCAGAACCAGCAGTTCCTCGCTTCGACCCACGGATTCCCGTGCGGCGGCCACGATTGCGGCGCGGCCTTCCGGGCTGTCCTTGTGTACGACGGCGATCGTCATGGTTCCTCCGAGTCGGTGAGCAGGTACGCACTCCATTATCGCCTGCAATGCTGTGCTCTACCTGAAATGAGCTACTCGACACGGGGGTTTGGGGGTGACGAGATCGCCACATCGGGGCGGCTAGGTGCTGCCTGTCACCACCGCGGCGGTGCCGCCCATCACCACGGCGAGGGTTTGTAGTCCTTGAGGAAGCAGCCGTGCAGGTCGACGCCCAGTTCACCCTGAACGATGGGGTCGTAGACGCGGGCGGCACCGTCGACGAGGTCGAGTGGTGCGTGAAAACCTTCGTCGGCCAACCGCATCTTGGTGAAGTGTGGGCGTTCGTCGGTGATCCAGCCGGTGTCGACGGCGGTCATGAGGATGCCGTCGTCGAGCATTTCCTTGGAGCTGGTGCGGGTCAGCATGTTCAGTGCTGCCTTGGCCATGTTGGTGTGCGGGTGGCCAGGGCCCTTGTACGCGCGACTGAACTGGCCTTCCATGGCGGAAACGTTCACGACGTACTTGCGTCGTGCAGCGGCCGCGGCCATCGACGGGCGCAAGCGCGAAACGAGAATGAAGGGCGCGACCGAGTTGCAGAGCTGGACTTCGAGAAGCTCGATTGGATCGACCTCTTCGACGGTCTGAACCCAGCTGTTGGTGTGCGCGAGGTCGGGCAGCAGCCCGCCCGCGTCGATGGCGATGCCCTGCTCGATGCGATCGGGTGACGCCGACTTGGCGACGAGGGCGAGTGAACTGACCGCGTCGGCGGACAGATTTCCGGAGGTGATGCTTGCGACGTCCGACAGCGATCCGGCCAGAGCCGCGGGGTGGGCGTCGCTCGTCTTGCCGAAAGTCAGGACATCAGGGAGTTCACCGGCGGGAAGCGCACCGGACTCGGCGTCGACCAGAGCGCCGTAGGCACCGGGGGAGCGTCGGACGGTTTGCGCGGCGTTGTTGATGAGGATGTCGAGTGGACCCTGTGCGGCAACGGAATCCGCGAGTGCAACAACCTGGGCGGGGTCGCGGAGGTCGATGCCGACGATGCGCAGACGGTGAATCCAGTCGTTGCTGTCTTCCATCGCTTTGAATCGGCGGATCGCGTCGTTGGGGAATCGCGTCGTGATGGTCAGATGTGCGCCGTCACGCAGCAGGCGCAACGCGATGTACATGCCGATCTTCGCGCGGCCGCCGGTCAGAAGTGCGCGTCGGCCGGTGAGATCAGTGCTGGCATCACGTTTGCTGCGGCTGGTGGCAGCGCAATCGGGGCACAGTTGGTGGTAGAAGGCGTCGACTGCGGTGTAGCGCTGCTTGCAGATGTAGCACGGCCGCGCCTTGATGAGCGTTCCGGCGGAGGCGCCGGCGGTGTTCGACTTGATCGGAATGCCTGCGGTCTCGTCGTCGATGCGATCCGGTGAACCGGTGGCAGTCGCAGCGACTACTTGGCGGTCGGCTTCGTTGACGGCTGCGCGCGAGGCGAGGCGACGCTTCTTCTTGAGCCGCTTGAACAGATGGCCGACAGCGCGCTGCATGGTGATCGAATCGGGATGCTCGTCGTCGAGTTCGGCGGCTTCGGAAAGGACCTTCAGGCAGATTTCGAGTTCCGCGGGGTCGAGGCCGGTGAGTTCGGCTCGAGCAGATTCTGAATCGGCTGTTTCCAGCGAATCTGCCTGCAGTGCATCCGACTTCTTGGTGTCTGTATCCACTTCGAACTTCTGTTCCATCTCGATCGCCGCTCGCGCGGACTGTTCCCTGGTGCGGGAACTTCGCCAATTACGAGAAAAGCTCCGGTTCGATGAACCGGAGCTTTTCCTGTCTGTCTCAACACAGAGTGTCCGAGGGGGGACTTGAACCCCCACGTCCGTTAATAGGACACTAGCACCTCAAGCTAGCGCGTCTGCCATTCCGCCACTCGGACTCGGCCCCGATTTCTCGGTGCTGGGAAAGAGTATCCGATTAGGTGAGCTGCCCCAAATCGCCAGGTTGCGGGGCATTCCGGTCGCCCGCGTCGTTTGATTCGATGGTAGGAAAGTGGAATGACCACAACCCCGAATAATCCGAATCCGAGCAGAGCCGAAGCAGAAGTAGTCGAACTGGTCAGTTCCCTCATCCGCTTCGACACCTCGAACACGGGAGAACTCGAAACCACCAAAGGCGAGCGTGCGTGCGCGGAGTGGGTTGCCGCGCAGCTTCAAGAAGTCGGTTACGAGACGGAATACGTCGAGTCCGGAGCACCCGGCCGAGGAAATGTCTTTGCTCGTTTGAAGGGAGCCGAGTCTGGTCGTGGTGCGTTGATGCTTCACGGTCACCTCGACGTAGTTCCGGCCGAGCCCGCCGACTGGAGCGTCCATCCCTTTGCCGGCACCGTCCAGGACGGTTACGTCTGGGGGCGCGGCGCCGTGGACATGAAGGACATGGTCGGGATGATCCTGGCCCTCGCCAGACAGTTCAAGGCGGAAGGCGTCGTACCGCCGCGTGATCTGGTGTTCGCCTTCGTGGCGGACGAGGAAGCTGGCGGAAAGTACGGATGCCAGTGGCTGGTCGAGCACCGCCCGGATCTGTTCGAGGGAGTGACCGAGGCCGTGGGTGAGGTCGGCGGTTTCTCGCTGACGGTTCCGCGGCCTGACGGAACCGACCGCCGGCTCTACCTCGTGGAGACTGCGGAAAAGGGCCTCGGTTGGATGCGTCTGACTGCCAAGGGACGCGCCGGACACGGCTCCTTCCTCCACGACGACAACGCAGTCGCGACACTCGCCGGCGCGGTCTCGAGGCTTGCTGCCCACCAGTTCCCGATCGTGATCTCGGATTCGGTCGCGGAGTTCCTGACCGCCGTCGGCGAGGAGACCGGATTGGACTTCGATCCGGGATCACCCGACATCGACGGGACTCTCGCGAAGTTGGGGACGATCGCCAACATCATCGGGGCGACGTTCCGTGACACGGCGAACCCGACGATGCTCAAGGCCGGATACAAGGCGAACGTCATTCCGCAGACTGCCGAGGCGGTCTTCGACTGCCGCGTGCTGCCGGGACGGCAGGCCGAATTCGAGCGCACGGTGGACCAACTGATCGGTCCCGACGTGACCCGCGAGTGGATCACCAAGCTGGATTCGTACGAAACAACGTTCGACGGCCACCTCGTAGACGCCATGAACGAGGCGATCCTCGCCCACGATCCGGAGGCTCGCACAGTTCCGTACATGCTCTCCGGCGGAACCGACGCGAAGGCATTCGCGAAACTGGGCATTCGCTGCTTCGGCTTCGCGCCGTTGCAGTTGCCGCCCGAGCTGGATTTCAGCGCGCTGTTCCACGGCGTCGACGAGCGAGTTCCGGTGGACGCACTACTGTTCGGGACACGTGTTCTGGAACATTTCCTGCTCAATTCCTGACGAGCACGTAGATAGATCCGTGAGCTCGACGCACATCGAGCTCTCTTGTCACAGAAAGGATTCGCATGGCGCACGATCCGTACGAACCATTGCCGAAGTTGCCGAGTTTCGAGCTGACCAGTGACGACATCACTGCGGGCCAGCCGCTGAAGCTTGCTCAGGCCAGTGGAGCCTTCGGTGTCCCCGGTGGCGAAGACATCTCACCGCAGCTCTCGTGGTCCGGCTTTCCAGCCGAGACGAAGAGCTTCGTCGTGACGGTGTTCGATCCGGACGCACCGACTGCGTCGGGGTTCTGGCACTGGGCCGTGGCGAACATCCCCGCTTCCGTCACCGAGCTCCCCGCCGGTGCCGGCGCGGCGGACAGCGATGTCCTGCCCGCCGGAACCGTCACCCTCAGCCACGACGGTGGCGGGTTCGGTTTCATCGGTGCAGGCCCGCCTCCCGGGCACGGTCCGCATCGCTACATCGTCGCGGTGCATGCCCTCGACGTGGAGACGCTCGACGGAGTCACCCCTGACTCGTCGCCGGCGTTCCTCGGTTTCAACGTGTTCCATCACGCGATTGCGCGTGCAACCCTGACCGGGACGTTCGAGGTCGAATAGTCACTTTGCTGTGCGCCGTTATTAAACCCCCGCGGGTAATAAAGGCGCACAGCAGTTTCTAGCGAGGGTTCTCAGCTCCCACAGCCTGGGCGATCGACGAGAAACCCGCTGCGCGGACCCGCTTGGCTATCCCCTTGTGGATGCTGCGAGCCCAGAACGGTCCGCCGTAGATGAAGCCGGTGTATCCCTGCACCAGTGTCGCGCCGGCGAGGATCCGTTCCCACGCCTGATCGGCCGTCTCGATACCGCCGACCGAGATGATGGTCATCTTGTCGCCCACTCGGACGTACAGGCGCCGAAGTACTTCGAGTGAGCGCTCGGCGACCGGTGCACCGGACAGCCCGCCTGCGCCGAGTGCAGCTACCTCGGCGTCCGGGGTCTTCAAACCGTCGCGACGGATCGTGGTGTTGGTCGCGACGATTCCGGCAAGCCCGAGTTCGATTGCCAGATCGGCGACCGCGTCGACGTCCTCGTCCGAGAGGTCGGGCGCGATCTTCACCAGTACCGGCACGCTGACGGTGTCGAGCACGGCCTGCAGGATCGGGCGCAGTGATTCGACGGCCTGCAGATCACGGAGTCCGGGCGTGTTCGGCGAGCTGACATTCACGACCATGAAGTCGGCCAGCGGACCCAGAAGCTGCGCGCTGGCGGTGTAGTCGGCAGCGGCGTCGGCGGCTTCGACGATCTTGGTCTTGCCGATGTTGGCACCGATCGGGACCGTGACGCGGCGCTGTCGCAGGAAATTCGCCGCGTGACCAGCGCCGTGGTTGTTGAAGCCCATCCGGTTGATCAAAGCGCGGTCGGCCGGAAGACGGAAGAGACGCGGCGCGGGGTTACCGGGCTGAGCCTGGGCCGTCACTGTTCCGACCTCGGCGAAACCGAATCCCAACGGGCCCCAGGCGTCGACGCCGGTGGCGTCCTTGTCGAATCCTGCGGCGAGGCCGAGAGGTGCCGGGAACGTCAGACCGAATGCCTGACTCCGCAGAACCGGGTCGTCGACGACAAGGACTTTTGCGACCAGCCAGCGAAGGGGAGCGAACCGTGTCACCAGTTTCATCGCGGTGAAGGCAATGTGGTGGATGCGTTCCGGTGGGACCCGGAACATCAGGCTCAGCAGCAGTTGGTACACGATTCTCCAGCTCTTCGATGGTGTGATTTTGTCAGCGGTTTCGACAGCGGCGGGCCCTGGTCGTCTGTTGGACGATCAGTGCTGAATGCCGTCCGGATCGGTCACGTGCAGCGGCGTCTTCTTTCGCTTGAGGAGCACGCGACGACTGCCGTCGGGGTAGAGACGGACTCGGGAGAGTTCCCATCCGCCGAACTCGGCGGAGATCGCCAGACGCATCGACGCCGTGACCCGCGAAACGTTCGGCGGTAGCCGGAGCGGCACGTAGTCGAACTTGTCGTCCGACGTCTCCCACTGCGCGGGGATCCCGCGCGTACGCTTTTCCATCAGTTCTCCCGTGACGGGATGACCTGCAGCCCGTCACCGGTTGCCGATCCGACGATCAGATTGCCGTTGGAAGAGTCTACGGCCAACGAATTCGGCTGTCGCACCGTCTTGAACCGTCCGGTCTCCACGGGGATGCCGGACGACAGATCGAAGCCGACCACTTCATTGGTCGCGGTCAGTGTCACCCACACCCGATCCGCGGCCTCGTCGTAGGCGACGGCGTACGGCGACTCGCCGACGGGGTAGCGCTGGTGCATCAGGAGCGGATCGGCAGTGAAGACGAGCAGTTCGTTGCCGGTGGTGTCGGTGACCAGAATGCGTCCGAAGCGATCGGTGGCCAGATGAGTTGCGCCCTCACCGGCGCGGAGAGCGACGCCGAGTTTGCCGTCTTCGAGGTTGATCGCCGTCAGCGAGGTCTGATGGTGATCGAGGGCGCTCAGGTTGTCGCCGGTGACCGCGAGTTCGTCGACGGATGCGAATCCCGAAACCGTCTGTGACTGATCGGTCTTCGGGTCGACGATGTGAACTGAACCATTGTCCGTGCCGATCGCGATGCGGCCGTCGTTGAGTTCGACCGCTGAATTCGCCTGCCCGTCGACCGGGATGGACATCTGTTCGCCCGAAGTCAGATTCAGCTTCACTACCTGGCGATCCATCGACAGAAGAGCGCTACCGTCAGAGCCGATCGAAACGTCGCGTACGTCGGAATCCAGGGCTGTTGGACGACCTGCAGAGGCGGGGTCGGCGCCGGCCAAACCGTCCGAAGGAACGACCAGCACCGAACGGGGGTCGTTGGCAACCACTACAGCGCTGCGCGTGATCGGGTCGAATGTGATGGAATCGATCAGACCTGAATACGGGTGAACCACGCCGTCCGGGGTACTGGTGGTGGCCGGTGAGACCGCTGCCGTTGCGGGATCGATCGTGATGAGGTCGTCTCCGCCATCTCCGGAAGAACATCCTGTGACCAGCAGAACCGCCGCCCCCATTGCTGCTGAAGTGGTGCGGATCCCTAGGCGAGCCATGTGTAGTTCCTCTTTTTCTTGTCATCTGTTCTTCACGCAGTGCGACTGTCATCGATCATCCCTGATCGCAGTCGGGCGCCGTTCATCGCGTCGAGGAACTACCGACCATTCCGCTCACACCCTTGACGCGATACCGTACGAACAGCGATTGCGGTTGACGCTGCAATCACCGAGGAGATCATTGTGATTCCCACAGAACCCACCGATTCCGGCGCGCAGTCGCCCGAACCGGCGCGGCCGGGCTTCGAGATCGAGGACCTCACCGTCGGCGCCCATGCACACGGTTTCGGCAGGTCCGACGGTCGAACTTTTGCGTTCCGCGTACGAAAGAGCATGCTGTTCGTCGAGGTATACGGCGAATACTGCGAGCACAGTGTGCCGACCCCTGCAGACGTTGTCGCCACCGCGGAGCGATCGGTGACCGACATCGATCTGACCGACGAGCGAAGCATCGCCGGTGTGGTCCGCGACGCAGTTCTGTCCACGGAGGCTGATTGGTCACAGCCGGGTCCCGGTGACGGAGTTCGCGAGGGCGACGGCCGCAGCCTGCCGACGGTGAGAGCCGTCCTGAACAGGCTGGGATCGATCATCGATTCTGTTCGGTGAATTCTCGGCGCGGGATGACCAGGGTTGCTCCGGTTGTCGGATGCGGGAACACCTCGACCGGATAACCGTAGACGCGGGTCAGAAGCTCTTCGTGCAACACCGATTCCGGGGGACCGTCAGCGGCGATGCGGCCGTTTTCGAGCACGACGATCCGATCCGCGTACGCCGCTGCCAACGCGAGGTCGTGCAAAACGACGACGACGGCATCGCCGTCCGCAGCGCGAGCGCGCGCCACGGACATCACCGCTTCCTGGTGTCCGAGGTCGAGAGCTGCAGTCGGCTCGTCCAGCAGGATGGTCGACGTTTCCTGTGCCAGTACCCGGGCCAGCGCGACCCGAGCTTGCTCGCCGCCGGACAGCACGGCGAACGGCCGATTGGCGAACCCCTCGACATCGCAGGTCTTCATCGCCGCGGTGATAGCAGCGCCGTCGCGGTCTTCTCGGCGAGTTCCGGTCCATGGCGCACGTCCCATACGAACCACCTGGCGAGCGCTGAACGAAAATCCGATGGTGTGTTTCTGGGGGAGCACCGCGCGTCGGCGCGCCATGTCGATCGGCGACCACTGAGTGAGGTCGGTGCCGTCAACGTCCACCCGCCCAGCGATGACGGGCTGATCACCGGCCAACGCCGCAAGAAGAGTCGACTTACCGGCGCCGTTCGGTCCGACGAGAACGACTAGCTCGCCTGCCCGGACTTCGATGGACACGCCTTCCAGAATCTGCCGACCACCGCGTTCGACTGTGATGTCGCGCGCCTCGAGGGTGACATCACCGACGGCTGGGCTCTTCGGTTCGGGGGTGACGCGGCCGAACAGTTCGCGCCAGTTTCTTACGAGGCTGCTCATGCCCACCCGCCCTGTTGCGCGCGCGTGCGTCGGAGAAGCCAGAAGAAGAAGGGGCCGCCCACCAGAGCGGTCAGCATTCCGAGGGGCAGGTCTGCGTTGTCGATCAGCGACCGCGAGCCCAGATCTGCGACAAGCAGAACCAGTGCGCCGGCGAGGGCGCTCGCCGGAATCAGCGCGCGGTGGCCGGGGCCGACGAGAATGCGCATCAGGTGCGGAACGACCAGGCCGACGAAGAGGATGATTCCCGTGAAGGCAACACTTGCGGAGACGAGGAGAGCGACGATCAGTACCGCGAACTGGCGCAGCCGTTCGACGTTGACGCCCAGGTGACGGGCCGCGTGTTCACCGAGCGCCAGCAGGTCGAGACGTGGGGCGATCATCATGGTCGCGGCGATCCCGACGACGGTCATCGGCGCCACGATCAGGACTGCGTTCCAGGAAGCGCCGTTGAGTGAGCCGAGTTGCCAGAACACGATCTGATCGCGAGCGGACGGGCTGGCGACGAAGGTGAAGAACGCGATGAGCCCGCCGGCGAACGCGTTGATCGCGACGCCCGTCAGCACCAACGTCACTACTTCGGTTCGGCCTTCGTGCCGAGCCAGCAGGTAGACCGCCGCGGTGGTGACCAGCCCGGCGACGAACGCAGCCGCAGCAACGGCCCAGCCGGCCACGAACGTTCCCCCGACGACGATGACAGCACTCGCGCCAACTGCCGCGCCCGCAGACACTCCGATCACTCCGGGTTCTGCGAGCGGATTGGAGAACACACCCTGCAGGAGCGCACCGGAACATCCCAGCGCCGCGCCGACACAGATGGCGAGCACGACGCGGGGGAATCGAACCTCCCACAAAGTCACTTCACCGCTGGGATGGGCGGGCATCGGACCGAGGTCGAGCCCGATGCGATGCAGGATGCTTCCCAAAACCTCGAGAGGCGACGTCGGAACTTGACCGATGCACGCCGACAGCACCGCGACGATCACCAGGGCGAGAGTCAAGCTGACCAGAACCGCACTCACCCGCGACCGCGACGCGGGGCCAGACGCCGACTTGTGGGCGCCCCCGACGTCGTGTGAATCCTCAGCTGCGGACACAGTCTTACCTGCTTCGGAACTACCTGTCTCTGTACTCACGAATCAGCACTCACGAATCTTTGCTCACGATCCACCGGGCTCGTAGATCGCTTCGGCGAGTGCCGCCATGACGCGTCCGGTGTTCGGCCCGAAGCTGAGCAGTACACCGTCCTCCATGTCGACTACTCGTTTGTTCTTTCCAGCCGGCGTCTGAGCGATGCCAGGGACCTTTTCAAGGCCGTCGATTCCGCCGATCGATGCCAATCCGTCCGTCATCATCAGCAGGGCGTCAGGCGCTGCGGCGATGAGCGCTTCGCTGGTGATGGGCACGAATTGTTGTGTGATGCCCGAGGCGGTTCCTGCATCGGTGGCGCCGAGTGCCTCGATCAAGGAATCTGCTCCGGACCCTTCACCGCCGATCATGGTGATGGCCGATCCGCGCATGTAGAGGAATGCGATTTTCAGTGGATCGCCCTCGGTGGGGACCAGGTCACGAGCTCCAGCGATTTCCGATTCGGTCCGATCGACCAGCGCCGCGCCCTGGGCGGGGACGCCGAGCGCGTCGGCGACGGCCTGGAGTTGTCCTGGCACACCCTCGAGTGTTCGGGTCGGATCTAAGAAGACGACGGGAACACCGGCGGCGCGCAACTGATCCTGGACGCTCTTGGGCCCGATACTGGTGTCGGTGAGAACAACGGTGGGATTGAGGTCGAGAATTGCCTCGGTGTTGAGCGATTGGCCGCCGACCGTGACAACCGGCACGTCCGCGACTGCGGGGAACTTGGCGGCGGTGTCGCGGCCGACGAGATTGTCACCGAGGCCGAGCGCCACCGTCGTCGTCGCGAGTGTCCCGTAGCGATCGGCCGCAACAATCCGGCTGTTGTCGGTGATGGTCACGTCGACGCCGTCGAAGCTCTTCACCGTCACGGGCAGTGTCGCGGTCGGGTTGTCGGACACGGGAACCGGGCTGGAATCTTCGAGTACCGCGGTCCTGGCACCCTGAGATGTCGTCGAAGTGTCGCTGGACCCGCAAGCCACCAGACCGAAACCGGCTGCTGCGACCAGAGCCGCCGCGGCCAAGCGCTTCATCATTTGACGAGGTAGCTCTCGATGTCGCCTTCGAGGTCGGCGAACAGGTCGCCGTTGAGGCGGTATGCCAGATTCACCTCGTCGATGAAACGCTGCTGTTCCTCGGCGGGAATCTGCAGTGCATCCAGATTCGAGCGGTAGTCGTCCTTGAAAGGCTTCGGCTTGGGGATGCCTTCGAAGATGTAGAAGCGAAGTCCGTCGGTCTCGAATCCGTAGGCGCGTTCGAGCATCCGGCGGATGATCTGTCCGCCCGAGAGATCGCCCATGTACCGAAGGTAGTGATGTGCGACGAAGCCGGCAGGCCAGTCGAACGCCACCTCCTTCAGGCGGGCGATGTAGCGCTCGGTTGCCGGCAGTGCCACGAGTTCGTCGCGCCAGTTCGGTCCGCCGAGGAACTCGAGATCGGCCTCGAGTGAAGCCACGCGCAACAGATCCTCGGACAGGAACGGGGCGACCAACTCGTTGTCGGCGTGTGTGCGGCCGGCCTCTTCGAGGCTCGTGTAGACGAGGTACGTCTGTCCCAGAAGTGCGGCGTAGCCAGCCGTGGTCAGCTCACCGCCGAGTAGTGCGCCTACGAATCGCGACTGCTCCGTCTTGCGGTGTGCTGCGTCCGTCTCGGTCTTGATTCGTTCGGAGAAGGCTGGGCCTGCGTCTGCGGAAAGGCTGTCTACGTCGAGCGTGGTCATTGATTCTCCTGAGGCTGTAGTCAAGCGTTGCCTACTAGGTTAGCCTGCCCTCGCCAACACGATACCTCCGGTATTTCGATCAGCGGGACAGATCAAGCGCTCACATCGTCGAGAGCCGCGGCAATCGCTTTCGGAAGTTCCAATTCTTCGGTTGCCAGTACTCCTGTCAACTGGGCGAGATCACGCGTGCCGACGACGGCGCTGGCCACCCCGGCGCGATCGCGCGCCCAGGCCAGTGCCACCGCCAGTGGGGAAGTACCCAGACCGTCGGCAGCGGTAACGACTGCGTCGACCACCCGGATCGAGGAATCGGTCAGATAGCTCTGCACATCCTGCGAATGTGCTTCGTCGGCGCCGCGGGAATCGACTGGAATGCCGTCGCGGTACTTGCCGGTCAGCACACCGCCCGCGAGGGGTACTGCGGCGAACACTCCGACGCCGTGATGGGCCGCCGCTGCGAACAATTCTTCCTCGACGCCGCGTGCGAGCAACGAGTACTCGGCCTGCGTCGCGGCGAGTGTTGTTGCGCCACCGGCTCCTACGGCCGTCGCGAGCTGCCAGCCGAGGTAGCCGCGAACTCCGACGTACCGCACCTTGCCGCTCGAGACGGCGTAGTCGAGGGTTGCTGCAACCTCGTCGACAGGCGTGAGCGGATCCCAGGTTGCGACCTGCCACATGTCGAGGAAGTCGGTTCCGAGTTCACGAAGAGTCGCGTCGAGCTGGCGGAGCAATCCGCGCCGCGAGCAGTCGACGCGGTCGGTGCCGATCGGTGTGGGGTCGATGCCGGCGCTCGAGCTGATGATGAGTTCGTCACGTGGAACGACGTCGTCGAGCAACTCGGCGAGGATTCGTTGCGCCGCACCGGCGCCGTAGGCGGGCGAGGTGTCGACCAGGGTTCCGTCGGCCTCGGCGAACGCGAGTAGCTGCGCAGCAGCCTCGTCGCCGTCCGTGTCGCGTCCCCATGTCAGTGTGCCGAGCCCAAGTCGCGAGACCCGAAGTCCGCTCGTTCCGACAGATCTGTGCTTCATAACCGCCTGCATCTCGCGCCCGACTCGTGTGCGCAAGTGCGGCACCCGAGAGATCTCACCACGTGCAGACTAGTAGGCGCTCGCCTCGAGTCGGGGTATTCGGACACGGACGTGCCGGGCGCGGCGCGGCGCCGTGGGCCCCGGTAGCGTGGCGCCGGTGAAACGTGAACCCGACACACGAAACCTGTGTGCAGTAACCCCATTCGAATCAGCCGGGATCGGTGAGTGATGGGCGAAGCGATGACCTGGCTCCAGGCCGTGATCCTGGGCCTCGTGCAGGGCTTGACCGAGTTCCTGCCCATCTCGTCTTCCGGACATTTGCGAATCGTGTCGGAGATATTCTTCGGCAGTGACGCCGGCGCGTCGTTCACCGCGGTGACGCAGCTCGGCACCGAGTTGGCGGTCCTGATCTACTTCGCACGCGACATCGTGAGGATCATCACTGCCTGGTTCCGAGGTGTGTTCAATGCCGAGCACCGGGGCGATCTCGATTACCGGATGGGCTGGTACGTCATCATCGGCACCATCCCGGTCGGCATCCTCGGGTTCTTCTTCAAAGACCAGATCCGTACCGGCGCACGCAATCTGTGGCTGATTGCCACGATGCTGATCGTGTTCGCGCTCGTCATCGCTGCTGCCGAGTACTACGGACGCAAGACGCGCCCGATCGAATCGCTCACAGCGCGCGACGGCATCATCATGGGTTCGGCTCAGGCGCTCGCGCTCATCCCGGGTGTCTCACGTTCGGGTGGCACGATCAGTGCCGGCCTTTTCCTCGGACTCACCCGTGAGGCCGCAGCCCGTTACTCGTTCCTGTTGGCGATTCCGGCAGTTCTCGCCTCCGGTTTGTTCAGCCTCCCGGATGCCTTCGAGCCGGCCGGTGAGGGTCTGAACGCGAGCGGTCCGCAGTTGCTGGTGGCAACCGTCATCGCCTTCGCGGTCGGTTACGCAGCGATCGCCTGGCTGCTTCGATTTGTTGTCGATCACTCCATGTACTGGTTCGTCGGATACAGAATCGCTCTCGGCGTAGTCGTCCTTGCGTTGCTGGCCACAGGGGTCGTGTCCGCGACATAGGGCCCGTTTCGACGTCGACCACCCGTCCGTGCGGCCACCGCCCCATTAGGGTTGTGGAATGACAGTTGTCCTACTGCGGCACGGGCGGTCGACGTCCAACACTGCCCATACCCTGGCCGGTCGAACGCCGGGTGTGGAACTCGACGACCACGGCCGGAAACAGGCCGAAGGCGTCGTCGATCGGCTGGTCGGTCTGGACATCGCGGAGATCGTCCGCTCGCCGCTGTTGCGGTGTGAGCAGACGGTCGGCCCCATTGCCGTCGACCGTGGTCTGACGCCGGTGGTCGAGGATCGCCTCATCGAGGTCGATTACGGCGACTGGACGGGTCGCCCGC
The DNA here is from genome assembly GCF_024436645.1 of Rhodococcus sp. T9N. Lineage (NCBI taxonomy): Bacteria > Bacillati > Actinomycetota > Actinomycetes > Mycobacteriales > Nocardiaceae > Rhodococcus > Rhodococcus sp. T9N. The sequence continues at coordinate 70,997 of NZ_JAMSKS010000011.1, forward strand.
TCAAGGAACTCTTGGAAGAACCGCTCTGGAAAGTGGTGCAGCGCCACGCTTCCGGTGCAGTGTTTCCCGGCGGTGAAGGGCTGGCCCAGGTACAGGCGCGAGCCGTTGCCGCGATCCGAGAGCACGACGCACGGCTGGCCGAAGAACACGGCAAGGACGTCGTCTGGATCGCGTGCACGCACGGTGACGTCATCAAATCGGTTCTCGCCGACGCGTTTGCGATGCATCTCGATTCGTTCCAGCGCATCGTCGCCGAGCCCGCCTCGGTCAGTGTGATTCGCTACACGGCGACACTGCCGTTCGTTCTTCGCGTCAACGACACCGGAGACGTGCTCGCCGCGATCGGTGCAGCGAAGGCCGCGACCAACGGTTCGGCTCCCGCGCAGGAGTCCGTCCCCGGCGGAGAGGTCGGTGCGTGAGCTGTGACGGATAATGGGTATTCAGTGATGTTCTGCTCGAACTCGAGGAGGTGCAATGTCGCGCGCGATTCACGTATTTCGCACTCCTGACCGATTTGTCGCAGGAACGGTGGGCGAACCCGGTGACAGGTCTTTCTATCTCCAGGCCGTGCACGAATCACGGGTGGTGAGTGTGCTGCTCGAGAAGCAGCAGGTTCAGGTTCTCGCCGATCGCATGGGCTTACTCCTCGAAGAGGTGCATCGACGCTTCGGAACCGAGGTTCCGCCACAAGCCGACGACGTCTCCGACCTCAGCCCGCTGGTCACACCACTCGACGCGGAGTTCCGGGTCGGCACGATGGGGCTCGGTTGGGACGCCGATGCCGGGGCGGTCGTCGTGGAGCTGCTTGCCGTCAGCGAGACGGAGTTCGACGAATCGGTTGTCCTCGACGACGCCGACGACGGTCCGGACGCAGTCCGTGTGTTCCTGACTCCGGAGCAAGCGCGCGAGTTTTCGCTGCGGTCCGAACGCGTCATCGCGGCGGGACGCGCGCCGTGCCCGCTGTGTGGTGAACCGTTGGCGCCCGAGGGGCACGTCTGCATCCGCACCAATGGGTACCGACGCGGCGAGTCCTTCGGTTTCGCGATCGACGACGCAGACGACGACGAGGTCTGACGTCGTGTCCGAACCTGGTGTGCCGGACGTGCTGCTCGAGGGTGATCTGACTCTGATCGGTCAGATCACCACGGCGAGCAACGCCACGCTGGTATGTGAGTCAACTCTGGGGGAGAAGTCCACCCGCGTGGTCTACAAGCCGGTCCGGGGTGAACGCCCACTGTGGGATTTCCCGGACGGCACTCTGGCGGGGCGTGAGGTCGCGTCGTACCGCGTGTCCGAGGCGCTGGGTTGGGGAGTGATTCCGCGAACAGTGTTGCGGGACGGCCCTTTCGGTCCAGGCATGGTGCAGCGATGGATCGACACCGTCGATCGCCGCGCGGATGGATCTGGTGGACTCGAGATGGTGGACCTGTGCAGTCCCGGCAACGTTCCGCCGGGGTGGTTCGAGGTCCTGCAGGCCTTCGACTCGGAGGGTGAACCAGTCTCTCTGATCCATGCGGACGATCCACGGCTGCAGCGAATGGCCGTTCTGGACGTCCTCATCAACAATGCCGACCGTAAAGGTGGTCACGCCCTCGAGGGCGTCGACGGCTCGGTGTACGGCGTTGATCACGGAATCTGTCTTCACTCGGAGAACAAGCTGCGGACGGTGTTGTGGGGGTGGGCCGGGCAGCCCGTACCCGGTGCTTTGATCGCCGACGTCGCCGAATTCGCGACAACTCTCGACGGGGATCTCGGCGACGAGTTGTCCGAACTGATCACCGAGGAAGAGATCGTGGCTTTGGCGGTGCGGGCGATGCAGTTCGCCGAGTCCGCGGTGATGCCTGAGCCGAACGGCCATCGAACGATTCCCTGGCCGGCCTTCTAGTCGCGAGACGTTTCCTGCTGTTCGCGAGTTGCCGTCTTCAATCCGGGTGAGCGAACCAATCGCAGTAGTTGTTCGCGCAGCGCGGCGACATCCCCGACGCCGACGGTCAACGCCGCATCTTCCTTCTCGAGCGTCAGTAGTCGCTCGTACGTCAGTCTTCCGGCGTCGGTTATCGCGATCACGCGCCGACGCTCGTCCCTCGGATCGGTGTCACGAGTGACGTAACCCGCTCGTTCGAGACGGTCGATCGTGCGGCTCATCGTCTGATCGGTGACTCGGGCGTTCTTCGCGATGTCGCGTTGAGACGCTGCCCCACCGGCGATCGAGTGGAGCACGATCAGGCCCGCGTGCGTCATGTCCTGAGACCGCAAGACCTTCTCCCACGAGTGCTCCACCAGGCGTGCAGCGGTGGACAACAGCCGGCCGGTGGGCCAGTCGTCCAGGCCGTCGCTGCTCATTTTTCTGCCTTCCGTTTGCAATTACTCAGCATGCTGAACAAAATAGTCGGCAAGTCCTCTGCTGCCGATCCCTGGAGACCCAGTGAGCACACCAGTACAAAATCGTCCTGTTCGTCGCCTTCGATGGATTGTGCCAGCTCTCCTCGTGATCGGCTGGCTGGCAATCGGAGGATTCGGCGGTCCGTTCGCCGGAAAGCTCAGCACGGTGCAGCAGAACGACAACACGTCGTTCCTGCCCGCGTCGGCCGAAGCGACCGAGGTGGCAAAGCTTCAAGAGAGCTTCACGGACACGCGCTTCGTGCCGGCCATCATCGTGGCGGAACGACCGGGTGGCCTCGAGCCCGCCGACTCCACCTTCCTGTCCCAGACCGTCGATTCGTTCGTCGGTACCGAAGGATTCGGCGACGCCTCATCGCCGCCGATCCCGTCGGCCGACGGCCAGGCACTCCAGATGTTCCTGCCGGTCGACAGCACCCTCGAAGTCAAGGACAGCGTGAAAGCGCTGCGCGCGGCGCTGGAGTCGAGCCCTGACGGACTGACGGTCAAGGTCACCGGCCCCGCTGGGCAGGTTGCGGATCTGTCGGCAGCATTCGCCGGTATCGACGGATTGCTGTTGTTGGTAGCCGGATCCGTCGTGATCGTGATCCTGATCATCGTCTACCGAAGCCCGATCCTGCCGTTCGTGGTGATCTTCTCGGCGATCTTCGCACTCGGATTGTCGAGCTTGCTCGTGTATCTGCTCGCGGACGCGGACGTCATCGCACTGAACGGTCAGAGCCAGGGCATCCTGTTCATCCTCGTGTTCGGTGCCGCCACCGACTACGCGCTACTGCTGGTCTCTCGCTACCGGGAAGAGTTGCGGATCGAGAAGGACAAGTACGCAGCAATGCGCACTGCGTGGCGCGCGACGCTCGAACCTGTCGCAGCGTCTGCAGGAACGGTCATCGCGGGCGTTCTGTGCCTGTTGCTCTCCGACCTGAACTCGAACCGCGGACTCGGTCCGGTGGCCGCCATCGGTATCGCCGCGTCCTTCCTCGCATCGATGACCTTCCTACCTGCTGTCCTGGTTCTGTTCGGGAGGACGGCGTACTGGCCGACCAAGCCGAAGTTCGATGCCGACCGCGAGCACCACGACGAGGCGAACGATCACCGGTTCTGGGCCGGGCTCGCTGCTCGAATCGGTAGGCATCCGCGCCGCTTCTGGGTGGCGTCGACGCTGGTGCTGGTGATCTTCGCGATGATGATGCCGCAGTTCAAAGCCAGCGGTGTCTCGTCGTCCGACATCTTCTTGCTCGATGTCGATTCGGTTGCAGGCCAGGAGATTCTCGGCGAGCACTTCGACGCGGGTTCGGGTTCACCGGCCGTGGTCATCGCGAATGCAGACCAAGTGGATGCCGTTGCGGCAGCCAGTCGCGTGGAGGGTGTCAGCGACGTGAGCGTCGTGCAGAACGGGGGAGCGCCTCTGGTTGTCGACGGGCGAGTCTCCCTGCAGGCGACGTTGACTGACGCTGCCGACTCGCTCGAGGCCGAAGACACCATCGTGCGACTGCGTGATGCAGTTCACTCAGTGGAGGGCGCCGACGCATTGGTCGGTGGCGTCACTGCGACCGACCTCGACACGAAGACCACCTCGACACGGGACCGGACACTCATCATTCCCGTGGTGATCATCGTGGTGTTCGTGATTCTCTCGCTCTTGCTGCGTTCGCTTCTCGCACCGCTGCTTCTCATGGGCACCGTTGTGCTCTCGTTTGCTGCGACACTGGGCATTTCGTCGCTGGTGTTCGACCACATCTTCGGTTTCCCCGGCGCGGATCCGGTGGTCCCGCTCTTTGCGTTCGTGTTCCTCGTGGCTCTGGGAATCGACTACAACATCTTCCTCATGACGAGGGTGCGTGAGGAAGCGCTGAAGATCGGCACCAGGGCGGGCGCTCTGCGGGGACTCACGGTGACCGGCGGGGTGATCACATCTGCCGGAGTTGTTCTGGCAGCAACCTTCTCGGCGTTGGCGGTGATCCCGCTGTTGTTCCTCGCCCAGATCGCGTTCATCGTGGCGTTCGGTGTCCTGCTCGACGCTCTGATCGTCCGATCCTTGCTGGTCCCGGCCTTGACCTACGACATCGGTCAGAAGATCTGGTGGCCGAGCAAGCTCGCGTCGACGCCCGAACCAGAGCAGGATCAGCCAGCACCTTCCCAGCCTCAGAGCAGTCTCCACTAGGCTCGGCAGCATGCAGTCTTGGTCCGATACCGCACTCCCGTCCGTTCCCGGTCAGGGGCCGCCGTTGCGGCTGTACGACACAGCCGACCGTCAGGTTCGCCCCGTCACCCCGGGCGAGAAGGCGACGATGTACGTCTGCGGCATCACCCCGTACGACGCCACCCACCTCGGCCACGCGGCCACGTACCTCACGTTCGACCTCGTGAACCGCATCTGGCGCGACGCCGGACACGATGTCCACTACGTCCAGAACGTGACCGACGTGGACGACCCGCTGTTCGAGCGAGCCAATCGCGACGGCGAGGACTGGATCGTCCTCGGCATGCGTGAGACGGCACTCTTCCGCGAGGACATGGAAGCGCTGCGTGTGCTTCCGCCGAAGGACTACATCGGCGCCGTCGAATCGGTGAACGAAGTAGTCGAGTTGGTGGAGAAGTTCGTGGCGTCCGGCGCCGCGTACATCGTCGACGACGCGGAGTTCCCCGACGTCTACTTCCGTGCCGACGCGACCGAGCAGTTCGGCTACGAGTCGGGCTACGACCGCGCGACGATGGAGAAGTTCTTTGCCGAACGCGGCGGAGATCCCGATCGCGTCGGAAAGCGCAATCCTCTCGACGCACTTGTCTGGCGTGCGGAGCGTCCGGGCGAGCCCTCGTGGCCCTCACCCTTCGGGCCGGGGCGCCCCGGCTGGCACATCGAATGCGCGGCCATTGCACTCAACCGCATCGGCTCCGGCTTCGACGTCCAGGGCGGTGGCAGCGATCTGATCTTCCCGCACCACGAGTTCTCGGCGGCGCATGCCGAATCGGCAACGGGTGATCGCCGTTTCGCGCGGCACTACGTGCACACCGGCATGATCGGTCTCGACGGCGAGAAGATGTCGAAGAGTCGCGGAAACCTGGTCTTCGTTTCCAAGCTGCGCGGTGAGGGGGTGGACCCAGCGGCAATCCGTCTCGGACTGCTGTCCGGCCACTACCGCCAGGATCGCGCGTGGACTGATCAGGTCCTCGCGGATGCTCAGTCGCGCCTGAAGGTGTGGCGCGAGGCCGCGGCTCTCGGTTCTGCGCCGTCTGCCACCGACACTGTTGCGCGTTTGCGTCAGCACCTGGCCGACGATCTCGACACCCCGAAGGCGCTCGACGCGCTCGACGGTTGGGCCCGCCGCGCCATCGAGGGCGGCGGATCCGACACGCAGGCACCCGGCGAGTTCGCCGATGCCGTCGACGCCCTACTGGGTATTTCGCTTCGCTGAACCCCTGCTGTGCGCCTTTGTTAACCGCCCGCGGTTAATAAAGGCGCACAGCAGTTTCTAGGCGTAGTCCAACGCACCTTCGGCTGGTGTCGGTACCCGGCGCCGTAGCGGCGAGCCCAATGCCCTCGCCAGATCCGTTCCGTCGTGCTCGGCGAGCAGCTCACCGTTCGACCAGACCAGCAGCGCGGCGCTGACAGCCTGTTCGGCCGTGGAGTGCGCGAGGTCGTAGTGCGCACAGCCGGGGACGTCTGCGTACGTGATCCACAGGTCGTAGCCGGTCATGAAGAGGTCCAGGTCGAACTGAACGCTCAAGCCGAGAAGCTCGCTGCGACCGTTGTCGTCGACACCGGCGAAAGCCTCGTCGAGTGCCAGCAGACGCGGGGCGTGCGGGTCGGCCGAGTCCAACATGACGTGCGCCGCCGCGAAGAGCGGAAGGTGCAGCGAAACCGACTGCTCGCCACCGGACAGCGCGCTGTGCCGCGCGACGGTAAGACGGTCTTCCTTGCCCTCACCGCTGATGAGGGTGAACGAGAACACGCGCCATTGACGGTAGTCGAGCGCCGAGGACAGAATCTCCGGGTACGAGCGTTCGGGGTGCGCCGCGCGGGCGGTACGGATCTGCGTCGCGAAATGTGCTCGCAGAGTTGCCAGTTCATCGACGCCGAGGGCCGACGCGTCTCGATCCAGCAGCTTGGAGATTGCCCGCGAGCTGTCGTCGAGGTTGTCGGCGAGCACCCAGTGAACGCCGATGGTATTGCCTGAGGACATCCGACGCTCACGCATCTCGGTGCCCATCTGTGCGATCAACTCGCGTGCGTCGACCGTGCGCTCGTGGATCTGCTGAGCCAATCCCGTCAACAGGGCATCTTCGAGAATGCGACGCTCGGATTCGGTGAGCAACTGCTCCTGATCGCCGCGAGCGTCGTGGATCCGCGTTGCGAACTCGCCGATCGACGAATAGCCCTGATCGTCCTGGACTCGTACGACGGTCAGCCCATCCGGTGCATCCCACTGCAGACGGTAGTCCTGTCCGGCCGCTGCGAGTTGCGCGTCGAAGTCCTGCAGCGCCGAGGTCAGTGCCGTGCGGGTTGCCTTTCGGGCGCCGTCGGTGACTCGGACTGCCGAGGTCGCAGCCTCGAGCGCTCGGTACAACCTGTCGACGTCTTCGGGGAGGACGGGCGGGTGGGCTGCGTCCTCGCTGCGATCTTCGTTCTGGATGCGGTAGACCAACTGATCGGGGCTCATCCACGCCGCTGAACTTGCCGGCCAGCTCAGATGTTCCTTGACGCCCAACAACTCGAGAAGGTCCGGGCGCGCGTAGGGTGCGAGTCGCTCTGCATCACTGCGGGTTTCGGTCAGGGTGTGACGCAAGGTCTCCACGGCGGTGTTGTACGCACCCTCCGCCGTGCCGATCTGGAGGACGGCGGCGTCGTATGCCTTTCGCGCCGCACGCTGTTCGACCTTGCATTCTTCGATCTTCGCGCGGGCTTTTGCCAGGTCCAGGTCGATCTGCTCGGCGCTGGCACCGAGGGTGTCGCGCAGCGTCTCGAGACGCTGCACCTGCTGGAGCAGACTCTCCTCGGCGATGGCGGCTTCCTCGGCGAATTCCTCCGCATTGGCGCGTGATTCGTCGAGACGGTCGCGAGACTCGCGTTCGAGTTCGACTTCCTTGGCATGCTCCCGTCGGCAGCGCAGCGCCAGTTCCCCCTGCTTCTCGAAATGACGGATCGCCGCCGCGAGGGAGTCGAGTTCACGGCCGATATGCGGCGTCCGGTGCTGCGACGCCGTCGCTCGGAGTTGCTTTTCCTTCGCCGCGAGATCAGCGATCGCCGCATCGAGTTCGCGTTGTGCCGTTTCCGTGGCCTCCGAGCGAGTACGGAGTGCGCCGGCGGATTCGGTGACCGTCTTGAGTGCGCGCAGGATCGAACCTGTCTTCGGCAATTCCTTTGCCGCAGAGTTGATCCGGCTCAGTTGCTCGTTGGTCTGCGCCACCAGTGCCTTGGCCGTATCGACTGCCGCGGCAAGTTCTTCCAGAGCCGCGTCGATCTCGGTGATCCGAGCCTCACGTCGACGCGCCCGTGCTGTGGTGCCGATGTACTCGGCGTCGGCCTTGACGTGCCGGCCACGCGCGACGCCCTGCCAGAAGCGGCCGTCGACGCCGATCGCGACGCTTGCATCGGAGTCGCCCGGCGCCTCGACGAGACTGATCGACGCGAGAATGTCCTGTACCCGAGCGTCGGGTACGTCGGCATTGCCTTCGACCTCGAGGACGTCGCCCAGCGTTCGTCCCTTCGGACGCTGCTTGACGGGCAGAGCCGTCAGGAACTGCTCGCTGACGTGCTCGGGAATCTTCTCGTCCGGGCAGACCCAGCCGTCGAGCAGATTTGCCGCCTGGAGTGCGGATTCGATTCCCGTGGCCACGTCTGGTTCGACGGAATCGGCGAAGCGCACCAACTGCCATAGCGGTGCACCACCCAGTTCACTGCGGTTGTCGGTGCGTGCGTGGAAGGCAGGCGGAGCGTCGTCGTGTTCCGCGGAGACGGCCTTGCGCTCGGATTTGAGAGCCGCGATGGAGGCGTGTGATGCAGATATTTCAGCTTCGGCCTCACGTCGACGCTCGCGCAGCGTCTCGGTGCCGGCCTCGGTGTGCTCGGCGAGAACTGCGGACAGCGCCGGAGCGTCTTCGTCGCCGACCTCGGCGAGCGCCGCGTCGAGAGCTTCGAACAGCGACGTGTCGGCGCCGACAGCCGAAAACAGGGAGGAGTGATCGGTCCACCACGCGCGCAGCCCGCTGGCGCACTGACTGCGTGCGAGTTCCACGGCAGCTTCGCCCTCGAGTACCGCGGCCTTGGACGCTTCGAGCAGCTCTTGTCCACGGCGAGAGCTGTTTTCGGCCCGGGTTCGTTCGGTCGCCGCCTTCTCGACGGTCGCCAGTGCGGTGCGGACGACGCGTACGTCACCGTCACGCTCCTCGGCATGGCCACGGACTGCTGCCGTGATCTGGTCACTGCGTGAGCCGTCGGGCAGGGGAGTCCAGACGATGCCGGCGTCCTCGGCTGCCGCCTGCAGTTCGTCCTCGGCGCGCGAGAGTGCTTCGGCCGCACGCTTGACCGACGATGCAGCCTTGTCGGCTTCGTCGCCGCGTTGTGCGAGTGCGGCCTGCGCTTTCCGGGACTTGTCTGCCTGCTGCTCGGTCGAGAGCTTGAGCGTCGCGACGGCCTGGGCGAGGTCGTCGAGTTGCTGTTTGCCTTCGTACGCGCTCGAGCGTTGCAGTGCTTCGACATTGGCGCGCGCGTTCTCGAGTGCCTGCTCGGCCTGGTTGAAGCGCTCCTCGGCTGCTGCCCGCGCCTCACGGCTGCGGGTCTGGGCGAGCGACGACTCGTCCATGGCGGCAACACCTCTGGTGACCGCTGCGAGGCGGGTGCTGACCTGTTCGATCTCTCCGCGAGACTGCTGACGCAGGTACTTGGTGTAGACCCCGATGAAACTCTGGGCTGCCTGATCGGCGGCCGCGAGCCCCTCGAGCGCGCGGCCGACTTCCTCCATGTCGCTGAACGAACGCGCAGCTTCGAGGACCAACTGATCGTCGAGTGGACGGAGACCGTCGGTGAGTGCCTGCGAAAGGCCCTTCGGGTCGAGGTTCTTCGCGAGCTGGGGGCGGCGAAGCGTGAGAATGAGATTGATCAGCTGGTCGTAGCGCTGCACACCGAGACCGAACATTCGCGCGTCGATGGCTGTGCGGTAGTCGAGGGGACGGTCGGTGATGGAATCGCTGCCGAGTTGTTCGGCCAACTGCTTCTTGGTGAGAGGACGATCGTCGTTGCCGATCAGCGAGAAGTCGACTCCGACGCGGCCGTCGGCGACGAAGTACCAGCGGGTGACCTTGTCGTTGGTGCGTGTTGCGCGCATGCCGATTCCCACGGTCACCGACTCGGGATCTTCGAGGGAGCCGCGGCAGAACTCCATCCACACGTAGGAGTGCGCGCTGTCTTGGCCCCGGTAGAGCAGGTTGGACTTCATCGTGCGCTCTTCACCGGCGAACGGGTTGAGGCGCCGCGGTTCGATGCGGCCGTCGAAGACGAACGGGAACAGGACCTCGAGGGCCTTGGTCTTGCCGGATCCGTTGGGTCCCCGCAGAACCAGTCGACCGTCGGCGAACGAGAACTCTTGGTCTCGGTAATCCCAGAGGTTGATGATTCCAGCCCGAGTAGGTCGGAAGCGGGCGTTGCTCATACGTTCTCTACCTCTGATAGTTCGCCGTTGGGGGAAGGTTCGGGGCCGAATTCGTCGACCGGATCCGGTGCGGAGTTGTCCACCGCGAAGTCGATCTGAGGATCGCGTTCGCGCACGGAGACCACGACGTCGCGGTACCGGGCAAGGACGGGCAACACCAGTACGCCGCCGTCGACCGCATGCGTCAGGCGCAGACGTTGCAGCAACCCGAGCGCCTGCTTGCGCAGCCCGTTGTGATCGGCCTGCCACTGCGCCGCGAAAGTTCGCCCGAACTGGTCCACCAACTCGGTGACCTTGTCAGCGAGCCAGTCGTCGTCGATTTTCGGGTACGTGACGGGTGGCGGTGGCTCGGCCGGTTCGCCGGCGGGCAGCACGAAGTCGTCGTCCTCGTCGGCGAGGTCCTCGAAGATCCCGGCCTCGGGGATGGCGGCATCGAGTTGTTCGATCAGGTGATCGTCCGACACGTGCGGGATCGGAAGTTTCGGCAGTTCAGGAGCGTCGACGTCGAGTACGCGGTCGGCAATCTCGCCGGCCAGGAGAAGTGCCACCTGAGCGATCGTTCCGGTGCTCGGGAAGCGGACGTCGGAGAGTCGGCCGGTGGGATCGATCATCGCGATTCCCTCGGCGCGGCGCTCGGCCACCAACCCCGTCAGTAGTTCGACTTCCGACGCGGTCTTGGGCTGCGCCAACGCGATCAATTCGTGCTGATCGAGTTCACCGGCCAGTACGACCGGGCGCTCGACGAGTGCCCGACGTACTCGGCGTCCGATCTCTTTCGCGTCCACGGGAATTCCGTCGTCCTCGGAGGCGCTCGAGGTCTCGACGGCCAGGAGTCCGCGGATGGAGTGTAGGTGCTGCAGGGCGCGCGGTGGACGGAACAGCGCTACGACGACGGAACGGTCGATGTCGTAGAGCGCTTCTCCCGCTTCGGGATTGGACGCCCAGCCGTTTGCGTCACCGTCGGCGAGGGCGATGGCGCCTCTGACTCCGAGCCAGCCCACTGCGTCGACGAAGGCGTCGCGGTCGGACGCACGATCGGTGGAGAGTTCGACGCCGTCGACTTGTGCAGCATCGGCCGCGACGTGATCCGCCAACTCCGACAACGTGATCTGGTTCCCGGCGCGGCCCAACGCGGCCAGGCACAATGCCAGGTAGGCGTAACGCGTGCGATCGAAGGTTCGCTCGGAGGCAGTTCGGGCCGGTGCCGACGGGTTGAGCCGATCCGACACCGTGAACAGGCGAGCGGTGGTCTCTGTCACCTCGAGGCGGTATCCGAACAGCTCCAGTAAGTCGTCACGTAGCTCGGTGGCCCAACGGCGCAAGAGCGGCAACGCAATTCGATCCGGGTACGTCGAGGTGATCAGGTGATTGGACAGAATCACACGCGCCGCTCGTTGGTACGAATCGAGGGCTAGGGGCGTGATCTCGCGAGCTCTCATCGAACACTGACCTCGATGCCGTCGAGATGCATTCGTCCGCGAGCAGTCTTGATGGTGGTCGAACCGTCCGAGGGACTGAGCGTCAGCTTCACCCCGTTCTCACTACCGGTGGAGCTCTTGACGCGTCCCACCACCGGAACGCGCGCGGTCAGTGCTGCATTGAGCAGACTCAGCAAAACTTCGGTCTCCTGCTCGTTGAGTTCGCGCTGATAAACACCGTTCGACGCGAGGGATTGCGCCGCGGCACTGCGCGTACGTTGCGCCGCCAACTGCTCTTCGCGCAGGCGGCGGATGCTGCCGTCGTTGCGGGCGACTTTGCTCGGCAAGCCGGGTGAGGGCGGGCGGCCGGTTTCGGCGAGTGTTCGCGCGATCTCGACCGGCGGTGCCTCCCACCACGAGCGTGAGTGCGAAATGATGTCGGCGTCCGGATGCACCATCGAGAGATGGCGTGGACGACCGAGGTCGAACACTGCCTGGAACAGAGCATGAGCTGCGTCTTCGGACGGCGTGGCGGCGAACCAGCCGGCGAGGTGCCGGAGCTGGCTCTCACGGCTGACGCCGCCGCGACGGGTTTCCGTGACGCGGCGAAGGAGCGCCAGAACCGCGGCGATCGCGCTCATCGTGCCCTCACGTAGACGCTCGGACTCGCTGATCCCCGATTCCGCGGAGACGAACCAGGCGGTCAATCCTCGCCAACGCGCAGCCCAGTCGTCTTCGCGTTCGGTGATCGGGACGAACACCCGTTCGTCACTGGCGGCGGCGAGGCGGATCATGCGATCGACCCCGGTGGATTCGACGTGCTCGATCGCTTCCTTGAGCTTGGGGGCGTAGCGCGCCAGATCGGAGCTGAACTCCCGCATGTGCGTGAGCAGAGCGTCCTTGTGCGTGAGGAAAGCCTGCGGAGTGATCTCCGTGGTCCGTACGAGGTCCCCGAGGGTCAGATAGAAGTGCGCGGCTCGATCAGCCATGTCGGAGAGTGTCGAGTCGAGGCGCTTGAGCTTGCGGAAGATCAGATCGCCGTCGGAGCTTCGGTTGGCCTCGGCGAGTTCGGACATGTCTGCGAGCAGGTCCGGCAAAGCGAGACGCGAGAGCGACGCCGAGTCCAGGCGTGCGGCGAGAACGTCTTCGACTGATCGATAGACCTGGTATCCGGCCTGACCGAACTGGTAGACGAAGTGGCGATTGCGGTACTCGGCCAGCGTGGCCGCGCGGGTGCCGTCGTAGCTGCGCTCGAGGATCTCCCACACGTGGAGCTGATCCAAAAGGGGAGTGACCTCTGCTGCCGACAGATCGGCCGCCGGATCCGATCCACCGATCTTCTCGAGGATTTGCGCGACGGCTCCGGCATGCAGCAGGACGGTGTAGTTGGCGCGAGCATGGTCGAAGGCACGAAGTACCCAGAGGTACTCGGCCCGTTTTTCCGCGATCGTGAACGAAAACAGCTTCAGTCGATTGGTGTCGGCGTACGCGGCGTAATCGGGCGCACTCGTTTCTTCCACCATGACAGGGTAGGCGAGAGACGCCCCCTCTTTTTCCTACGGGCGATCCGTAGCAGGGGATGCGGCGCGTCGCCACTGCGATTCGTTCTCGATCATCCATGTGAGCAGGTGCTCGGCCGCCGCCTCGTCGGAGTCCGGGCCGACCAGCAGATCGGCGAACGCTTGGCTGGGGGCGACGATGCGGATGCCGTCGCGGGTGAGCAATCGGTCGAAGGCAGACGGTGAGAGGGGAGCGGTGATCCACACGTCACCGCCGGATTCCACCCGCCGTAGTCCGAGAGCGTCGGCGAACTGATCGACGTTGTCGGCATGGAAGTGGGCACGTCGAGTGGGCGCGTACCGAGCAAAGGGTGCGGCGGCCACCGAGGCGGTACCGGCGTAGATGTGACCGCTGAGCTGACGCAGTTGATCGAAGAGTGCTTCCAACCCGTCCGGCGCGTGAAAGCCGTGAGGCGTCGGCGCTTTGGCCCCGGCCTCAGCCGCCCATTCACGAAGCATCTTCGGCCAGCGGACGTCACCGATCCCACCGCGGGGGAGCCTGGTCACCAGTTCACGATCCGACAGTGTCTGAACCACCCGATAGGTTGCTCCCGTCGACGCACCGGCCAGGCGCACCAAGGCAGTGATCGCCAGTGGCGCCGCGAAATCGGCAAGCGCACGCACGACGCGAGCTGACGGATCGCCCGTCAACTGTCCGGAAGGACGTCCGGGCCCCCGCCACGGATCGGCGTCGGCTCCGCGTCCACGCACCCAGACGGCGGGTCGATCAGCGGTCAACGACACGTTGCCCGTGGCGTCTGCGTACGAGATCGCGTGGGAATCGAGCTGCCGGCGAACCGGCTCGGACAGATATTTTGCGCACACGAAGCCCGATTGACCGGTGGGGAAGCGATCGGCGATACCGGGAACGTCGCTGCTCAGGACACCGTGAGCGGCGTAGACGCCGAATTTGGCCACCGCGCCGTCAGGGGAGCGGAGGTCGAGTCGGAGTGGCGCCTCGGACAGGTCGGGGGAGCGCTGTGTCGACAAAGACCAGGTAGGAGGCAAATTTTCTTCGATGACGGCAACCGATCGCCGAAAAATGTCGATCGGCCGTTCCGGTTCCGACTCAGAATCGCTCATGTTCCAATGGTATCAATATCTGTCGACGACGGAAACACAAGATTTTCCGAATAACATTCGGCCTGACAGCCTCGCGACAACGGTGGTCACTTTCGCCGAGAAACTCACTACCTACACAACTTCAAATTCGAAATTGCCGAGACCGATCAGCGTTGCTTCGGCATGATCAGGGGAGCGACGACGGCGAGCAGTAGTGCGGGGATCAGGAAGCTCGCGGCAGGCGAAGAGTCGTAAATCGGTGTCAGGGCCAGGGGAGCAAGAGCGGCGCCGCCGAAGCGCATCGCTTGGACGACGGACACGGCGCCGCCACGGTTCGGCCCCGCGGATCCGAGGACCGCCGCGTTGACGCCGACCAGCACGAACTGGCTCGCGACGCCTGCGACAAACCATGCGATCGCGATCACCGGCACCAAGCCGGCAAGGCCGACGACGGAGACCAGAACTGCTCCGCCCAGGGCGCCGATCATCACGGAGGAGCGTGCGCCGATGCGATCGATGAGGATTCCGATGCGCCGGGCCGAGAGGATGCCGGCCACGCCGAAGACGGTGAGCAGTAGGCCGCGGACGGTGGGGGACAGCCCGAACTCGTCTTCGAAGCGGAAGGCGAGCAGGAAGCTCAGTCCACCGAGGGCGCCCCAGCCGAGCAATGCAGCGATACCGATGCGGAGCACTTCGGGGCGTAATGCATCGCGGAGACGGGCGGGAGTGGTCGCTGCCGGTGCTTCGGACTTCGGAAGTCCGACGGCTCCCAGAATGCCCGCGACCACTGCGATGACGAGAAAGGCCAGACGCCAGTCGAATTCGGCCGCCAGTCCGCCGATCAACGGAGCCGACGACTGCCCTGCGGCCTGGAAAGCGCCGAAGGCTCCGAGGGCTCGACCCAGCCGTGCCTGCGGTGTTGCGGCCGCCAACGAGGCAAGCAGTAGCGGCGTGGTGAATGCGTTCGCGGAGCCCTGCAGTACCCGGGCGGCAAGGAAGATCTCGAGTGTCGGGGCGACGAAGCATGCCAACGACGCGAGGACGTAGACGCCGTAAGCGATGCGCACCGTCCGAACCTTGCCCCACCGCGTCCCGAGTGTCCCCGACACCAACATCAGAGCGGCGAAGGGGAGCA
Source organism: Rhodococcus sp. T9N (assembly GCF_024436645.1). Classification (NCBI taxonomy): domain Bacteria; kingdom Bacillati; phylum Actinomycetota; class Actinomycetes; order Mycobacteriales; family Nocardiaceae; genus Rhodococcus; species Rhodococcus sp. T9N. Next base: position 86,217 of record NZ_JAMSKS010000011.1, read on the forward strand.
GGTACGCGGTGAGGGAAGAGGCGGCCGCCGACGGACCGACCCCTAGATCGTCACCGATCTCGGGAAGGATCGAAGCAACCACGCCGCCGCCGAACGGGCCGAGGAACCCGCCGGCGTACAGCGCGATCAGTTGAAGCTGGAGGCGCAGTGGGCGCTGCGTACTTCCACCTTCTTCTGGAGTGTTCTTGCTCACAGTCCGAAGCTGCCGGGGCCTCGCCGTCTGAGGTAGCGCTCGAATTCCGCGGCGATGGCGTCGCCGTCGATCTTGGAGATTGCTTCGCTGATGTCGGTTTCGGCGTCTCCCCGTTCTTCCAGGGTGCGCACGTATTCGCCGATTTCCTCGTCGTCCGCGGTCATTTCGTTGACCGCTTCCTCCCAATCCTCCGACTGAGCCGGGAGCTCCCCGAGTGGGACCTCGATGTCGAGAACATCCTCGACTCGTTGAAGGAGGGCCACTGTGGCCTTCGGGTTGGGTGGCTGCGAGACGTAGTGCGGAACCGCCGCCCAGAACGAAATAGCGGGTACACCAGCACGAACGCACTCGTCCTGAAGAACCCCGGTGATGCCCGTCGGGCCTTCGTACCGCGTCTGTTCCAGGTTGAATCGGGCGGCGGATTCACTGCTGTAGGCCGTGCCCGTCACCGGGACCGGTCGGGTGTGCGGAGTATCGGCGAGCAGGGCGCCGAGGATGACGACCGTCTTGACGTTCAGTTGGTCGATCAGCTCGAGCAGATCCTCGCAGAAACTGCGCCACCGCATGTTGGGCTCGATCCCGCGAAGCAGGACGATGTCGCTCTCGCTGCCAGGAGGCGAACAGACCGACAAACGTGTTGCCGGCCAAACGATTTCGCGAGTGACACCGTCGACCTGCCGGACTGTGGGGCGGTTGACCTGATAGTCGTAGTAGTCCTCTGAATCGAGTTCGGCGAGCGGCTGGGCATCCCAGATCAGCTCGAGATGTTCGACCGCACCGCTGGCTGCGTCACCGGCGTCGTTCCAGCCCTCGAAAGCTGCAACGAGGATGGGATCACGTAGGACAGGGATGTCGCCCTCGAGGCGGTCGCTGCTGTCGACGGCAAAGCCGTCAGGGCTCTCGAAGGCCGCGGAATCATCGAAATCGACCGGGCCGTCGGGAGTGACGGGGAACTCACTTGGACTCACCCACCCAGCCTACGGCCAGAGCTTGTCGGTGCGCCCACTACTCTGGACGGCATGTCTGCCCCATTTAACTCTGCCCTGCTTGATGCGCTGAAACAGCGCGTTGTCATCGGCGACGGAGCGATGGGCACCATGTTGCAGGCCGCGGACCTCACCCTGGACGACTTCCTCGGCCTCGAGGGGTGCAATGAGATCCTCAACGACACCCGTCCCGACGTGCTCAAAGACATCCACCGTGCGTACTTCGCCGCTGGTGCCGATGCCGTCGAGACCAACACCTTCGGTTGCAACCTGCCCAACCTCGCCGACTACGACATCTCTCACCGGATCCGCGAACTCGCGGAAAAAGGCACTGCTCTCGCCCGTGAAGTAGCGGACGAGATGGGACCAGGCCGCGACGGCATGGCCCGATTCGTACTCGGCTCGATGGGACCGGGAACCAAGCTCCCCAGCCTGGGACACGCACCGTACGCAGTCCTGCGTGACGCGTACACCGAAGCTGCGCTCGGCATGATCGACGGTGGCGCCGACGCCATCCTCGTCGAAACCTGCCAGGACCTGCTTCAGGTGAAAGCTGCAATCCTCGGCAGCCAGCGTGCGATGGAGCAACTCGGACTGCGGTTGCCGATCATCACTCACGTGACGGTCGAGACAACCGGAACGATGCTCCTCGGCAGTGAGATCGGTGCGGCGCTGACGGCACTCGAGCCACTCGGTATCGACATGATCGGTCTGAACTGCGCCACCGGGCCGGCCGAGATGAGTGAACATCTCCGTCATCTGTCCAAGTACTCCACGCTGCCGGTGTCGGTCATGCCCAATGCCGGCCTGCCGCAGCTCGGCCCCAAGGGCGCCGAGTATCCGCTGACTGCCGACGAATTGGCCGAAGCCCTCAGTGGTTTCGTCTCCGAGTTCGGACTCGGCCTCGTCGGTGGCTGCTGCGGTACGACGCCCGAGCACATCAGCGCGGTCGCCGACGCGGTCCGTCAGGTCGAGAAGGCCCAGCGCACGCCGATCCACGAGCCGAGCACCTCTTCGCTGTACTCGGCGGTGCCGTTCGAGCAGGACGCCAGCATCCTGATGATCGGCGAACGCACGAACTCCAACGGCTCCAAGGCTTTCCGCGAGGCGATGCTCTCCGCGGACTACCAGAAGTGCCTGGACATCGCCAAGGACCAGACCCGCGACGGCGCACACATGCTCGACCTCAACGTCGACTACGTGGGCCGCGACGGTGCCGCCGACATGTCGGAACTTGCCAGCCGCCTGGCGACGTCCTCGACGCTGCCGATCATGCTCGACTCCACCGAGCCTGCCGTCCTGCAGGCCGGCCTCGAGCACCTCGGTGGCCGCTGCGCCGTCAACTCCGTCAACTACGAAGACGGCGCCGGCCCCGAATCGCGTTTCCACAAGATCATGACTCTGGTCAAGGAGCACGGCGCGGCGGTCGTCGCCCTGACCATCGACGAAGAGGGCCAGGCTCGCACCGCCGAGACGAAGGTCGCCATCGCCAAGCGTCTGATCGAGGACATCAAGGGAAACTGGGGACTCGCCGAGTCCGACATCATCGTCGACGCCTTGACCTTCCCCATCTCGACCGGTCAGGAAGAGGTACGACGCGACGGCATCGAGACCATCGAAGCGATCCGTCAGCTCAAGGCTGCGTACCCGGAACTCCACTTCACCCTGGGTATCTCGAACATCTCGTTCGGTTTGAACCCGGCAGCTCGTCAGGTCCTCAACTCGGTGTTCCTGCACGAGTGCACCGAGGCAGGTCTGGACACGGCGATCGTTCATGCGTCCAAGATTCTGCCGATGGCCCGAATTCCGGACGAGCAGCGTGAAACTGCACTCGACCTCGTCTACGACCGTCGTAGCGAGGGGTACGACCCGCTGCAGAAGCTGATGGCTCTGTTCGAGGGCGTTTCGGCAGCGTCGGCGCGTGAGTCTCGTGCGCAGGAACTGGCGGGACTTCCGTTGTTCGACCGGCTCGAACGCCGCATCGTCGACGGTGAGCGCAACGGCCTCGACGACGACCTCACCGAGGCGATGACGATCAAGCCTCCGCTGGCCATCATCAACGAGACCTTGCTCTCGGGCATGAAGACCGTCGGCGAGCTGTTCGGCTCCGGACAGATGCAGTTGCCGTTCGTGTTGCAGTCGGCCGAGGTCATGAAGGCTGCCGTGGCATTCCTCGAACCGCACATGGAAGCGAGCGACGAGGACGGCAAGGGTCGCATCGTGATCGCGACCGTCAAGGGCGACGTTCACGACATCGGCAAGAACCTGGTCGACATCATCTTGAGCAACAACGGCTACGAGGTCGTCAACATCGGTATCAAGCAGCCGATCGCGACCATCCTCGACGTCGCGTTGGACAAGAAAGCCGACGTGATCGGCATGTCCGGACTGCTCGTGAAGTCCACTGTCGTGATGAAGGAAAACCTCCAGGAACTCAACGCACGTGGAGTCGCCGAGAAGTTCCCGGTGCTGCTCGGTGGTGCGGCGCTCACGCGCTCCTACGTCGAGAACGACCTGCAGGAGGTGTACGAGGGCGACGTCAGCTATGCCCGCGACGCCTTCGAGGGTCTGAACTTGATGGACCAGATCATGACGACCAAGCGTGGTGGCGGCCCGGCGCCGGACAGCCCGGAGGCCATCGCTGCTCGCGAGAAGGCTGCCGAGCGTAAGGCACGTCACGAGCGTTCCAAGCGCATCGCCGAAAAGCGTAAGGCTGCAGCGGTTCCCGTGGTCCTGCCGGAGCGTTCCGATGTCGCAACCGACATCGCGGTACCGACACCTCCCTTCTGGGGCTCGCGCATCGTCAAGGGAATCTCACTGTCCGAGTACTCGGGGCTGCTCGACGAGCGCGCTCTTTTCCTCGGCCAGTGGGGCCTTCGCGGTCAGCGCAAGGGCGACGGTCCGACGTACGAGGAACTGGTCGAGTCGGAAGGCCGTCCGCGACTTCGGTACTGGCTCGATCGGTTGACGTCCGAGGGCATCCTCGCGCATGCCGCGGTCGTGTACGGGTACTTCCCGGCGATCTCGGAGGGCGACGACGTCATCGTGCTCACCGAGCCGAAACCGGATGCACCCGAAAGGTTCCGGTTCACCTACCCGCGCCAGCACCGCGACCGCTTCCTGTGCATCGCGGACTTCGTTCGCTCGCGCAAGGACGCCGAGGCCACCGGGCAGGTCGACGTTCTTCCGTTCCAGTTGGTGACGATGGGTCAGCCGATCGCGGACTTCGCCAACGAGTTGTTCGCATCGAACTCGTACCGCGATTACCTCGAGGTTCACGGAATCGGTGTCCAGCTCACGGAGTCTCTGGCCGAGTACTGGCATCGACGCGTCCGTGAAGAGCTAGTGCTTCCCGAGGGTCACACCGTCGCGGAGCAGGATCCCACCGAGGTTGCCGGTTACTTCGATCTCGAGTACCGCGGCGCTCGTTATTCGTTCGGATACGGCGCGTGCCCGGATCTCGAGGATCGAGCCAAGTTGGTTGCGTTGCTCGAACCCGAACGAATCGGCGTCGAATTGTCCGAGGAGCTGCAGCTGCATCCCGAGCAGTCCACGGACGCTTTTGTCCTGCACCACCCGGAAGCAAAGTATTTCAATGTCTGAGTTGTTGACCGAAGTATCCGAATCAACGCTCGGTGGTGTCCTGTGGGACATGGACGGCACCCTGCTCGATTCGGAGAAGCTGTGGGACATCGCGCTTCGTGAGCTGTCCCTACGCCTGGGCGGACCGATGACGGAAGCGACACGCGTTGCCGTCATCGGTGCGTCGAGTCCCTTCGCCCTTGCGACGGTGTTCGACGCTCTCGGCCTGGAGAAGCATCCCGATGCCATCGCCGAGGCGAAGGACTGGATGTACACCCGCGTCGGCGATCTGTTCGAGGACGGCGTGACCTGGCGGCCGGGTGCTCGCGACGCACTGTCGACCGTGCGTGACGGTGGTCTGCGTTCTGCACTGGTCACCAACACCGAGCGAGTTCTGGTCGATCGGGCACTCGGCATGCTCGGCCGTGAGTTCTTCGACCATTCGGTGTGTGGCGACGAGGTCCCCAACGGGAAACCGGCAGCGGATCCGTACCTGCGCGGCGCGCATCTGCTCGGACTCGAGCCGGCGCAGTGCCTCGCGATCGAGGACTCGCCGACCGGCACGGCGTCGGCCAGCGCTGCGGGTTGCGCGGTGCTCGTCGTTCCGTGTGAGGTCGACGTCCCCGCCGGCCCTGGACGCGTGTTTCGAGAGTCCCTGTTGGACTTGTCCATTCACGATCTTCACGACGTTCACTCGAGCGCGGCACGTTAGGCTGGATTTGCTGTGGCTATTCCGAAAATTGTTCTCTTCTACCAGTTCACGCCGTTGGCGGACCCGGAAGCGATCAAGCTGTGGCAGCACAGCCTGGCCGAGTCCAACAACCTGACGGGCCGGATCATCGTCTCGCCGCACGGGATCAACGCGACGGTCGGCGGAGACATCGAGGATGTCAAGCGATATGTCCGTGGTACGCGTGGTTACGAACCCTTCCGTACCGCTGACATCAAGTGGTCGGACGGCCTCGGGAACGATTTCCCTCGTCTGAGTGTCAAGGCACGCTCGGAGATCGTGACGTTCGGTGCCCCCGACGAGCTGAAAGTCGACGAGAACGGTGTGGTCGGCGGAGGAGTTCACCTGGTGCCCAAGGAACTACACGAACTCGTCGACACTCGCGGTGACGACGTCGTGTTCTTCGACGGGCGCAATGCCTTCGAAGCCGAGATCGGCCGTTTCCGAGATGCGATAGTTCCGGACGTCGCCACCACTCGGGATTTCGTCAACGAACTCGACAGTGGCAAATACGACCATCTCAAGGGCAAAGCCGTGGTCACGTACTGCACCGGCGGAGTGCGCTGTGAGGTGTTGTCTTCGCTGATGCGCTCACGTGGCTTCGACGAGGTCTATCAGTTGGACGGCGGAATCGTCCGTTACGGCGAGACTTTCGGCGACCGCGGCCTCTGGGACGGTTCCCTGTACGTGTTCGACAAGCGGATGAACATCGAGTTCTCATCCGAAGCCAAGACACTCGGCGTGTGTGTCGATTGTGGTACTCCGACCCCGCGGTACCGCAACCGGATCGACGGCGACGGCCGAACCCTCGAATTGCTCTGCGAGAGTTGTTCACCAGACCTCGAGCAGGACTGAGCTGTGCCCAAGGCTCCGTTGCCGATCCGAAACGGTCTCGGACCTGACCGGCTGCGGATGCCGGCGGAGTCGTCGGCGCGGACCGTCCTCGAGCACCTGGTCGGCGCGCATCCCGGGGAGCGGGACCTGTGGGCGGACCTCGTCAGCGCCGGGGACGTCGTCGACGAGCACGGGCGGAAGATCACGAGCCGAACGCCCTATCAGCCGACCCGGTTCGTGTACTTCTACCGCGAGCCGGCCCCCGAGATTCCGGTTCCGCACGAGATCGAGATCTTGTACCGCGACGACTCGATTCTCGTGATCGACAAACCGCACTTCCTGGCGACCATTCCACGGGGAGCGCACATCGTCGAAAGCGCAGTCGTGCGCCTGCGTCGTGACCTGGACCTTCCAGATCTTGCGCCAGTTCACCGCCTCGACCGGATGACGGCGGGTGTCATCGTGTTCACCGTGACACCGGACCTACGACGGCCGTACCAGGAACTTTTTGCCGAGCAGCGGATCGTCAAGGAGTACGAGGCGATTGCGGGCTTCGATCCGGAACTGACTTTCCCTCGCACGGTGCGCAGCCGCATCAACAAAGTTCACGGCGAGATGACGGCTACCGAAATCGCGGGCGAGCCGAACAGTGAGACGTCGATCGAACTGATCGAGGTGATCACCGACTCGGCCGGCCGGACGCTCGGGCGATACAGGTTGCTCCCACGGACCGGCCGGACCCATCAGCTTCGGCTGCACCTCAACTCGCTGGGCGTCCCGATCGTCGGTGACAACTACTATCCGGAGTATCTGCCCGCAGTGCCCGGTGACTTCTCGACTCCGTTGCGATTGTTGGCGCGAGCGTTGGAGTACCCGGATCCGATCACCGGGCAGACCCGCAGGTTCGTGAGTTCGCGCAGCCTCGACGCAGGCCTGTGAACACCGCTGTTCGTGGGCGTGTGAAAACCGCTTCCGTCCTCGTGAAAGAATAGCTACCCGTGAAGACCTTCGAATCCTTGTTCGCCGAATTGACCGAGCGTGCTGCTACTCGCCCCGAGGGGTCCGGCACTGTCGCCGCCCTCGACGCCGGTGTGCATGCTCAGGGCAAAAAGGTCATCGAGGAAGCCGGTGAAGTGTGGATCGCTGCGGAATACCAGAGCGATGAGCAGCTAGCCGAGGAAATTTCCCAGCTGCTGTACTGGACGCAGGTGTTGATGGTCGGTCGCGGACTGACCCTCGAGGACGTGTACCGACATCTGTGATCGGAGCTGACCAGCGAGATGTACTCCGTCTCGCTCGTCCAGGGCTTCCGATTCATGTCGTCTCACGTCACCCACACCTTCCGAAAGGACATCCACCATGCTGCGCGTAGCAGTTCCCAACAAAGGCTCACTGTCCGAGTCCGCCGCCGAGATTCTCAGCGAGGCCGGCTACCGTCGACGCACCGATTCCCGTGATCTGACAGTCCTCGATCCGGCCAATCAGGTCGAGTTCTTCTTCTTGCGCCCCAAGGACATTGCGATCTACGTCGGCTCCGGTGAGCTGGATCTCGGCATCACCGGTCGTGATCTCGCCGGCGACTCGGGTGCTCCCGTATCCGAGCGTCTGTCACTGGGCTTCGGCCGTTCGTCGTTCCGTTACGCAGCACCTGCCGGCAAGGACTGGGCCGTCGAGGATCTGTCCGGCCTGCGCATTGCAACGTCGTACCCGAACCTGGTCCGTAAGGACCTCACAGATCGCGGACTCGACGCCACCGTCATCCGTCTCGACGGAGCAGTGGAAATCTCGATTCAGCTCGGCGTCGCCGACGCGATCGCCGACGTGGTCGGATCGGGTCGTACTCTCCGCCAACACAACCTCGTGGCTTTCGGTGAATCGCTCTGCGATTCCGAAGGTGTCCTGATCGAGCGCACCGGCGCTCCGCAGGACGATCCCGCCCGCAACCAGCTCATCGAACGCGTACGCGGAATTGTCTTCGCGCAGCAGAATCTGATGATCGACTACGACTGCCCGCGCACCATCCTCGACGACGCCATCAAGATGACTCCCGGTATGGAATCGCCGACCCTCTCACCGTTGGCCGATCCCGACTGGGTCGCGGTTCGCGCGATGGTCCCGATCAAGGGACACAACCAGGTGATGGATGCCTTGGCCGAACTCGGTGCCAAGGCCATCCTCGCGTCGAACATCCGCTCGGTACGCGCTTTCTGATCACTGCCTGAATAGATTTACGCGCATTCGCGCCCGTTCCTGGAAATCAGGAACGGGCGCGAATCTGCAAAGTCTGGGCGATACGGCCCACGGCACCCTGCTCGTCGTAGAGCACGCCCGCACACATGCCGACGCCGTCCGGACCCGTTGTGGTTTCGGCGGCGACACCGACCCACTCTCCCTCGGGCACACGGAAGATATGCACCGTGAGATCTGTGTTGAGGAACGTCCAGTGCTCCGGGTCGAGCTTGGCGCCGACCCCGTTTGAGATGTCGGCCACCGCGAACAAACGCTCGAGAGCAGACATCTTCTCACCCTCGACCAGCTCTGGCTTGGGGCGCGCCCATACCTTCCCGGTTCCCACGCACCCGATCGGAGCAATCCAGGACCAGTCGAGGGTCTTGAGATAGCCGACGCTCCACAGACCCTCGAGAACGCCCGGGGTGCCGCTGTCGCGGGGTTCGAGCGGGGGATCGACTACGTGGACGACGTCGCCGGTATCCACCGTCTCCATCCGCCACGCCGTACCGCGCGCAACCGCGCGTGCAGATCCGTCGGCGGTGGTTGCCCACAGTTCGGCGACGATCAATTCGATTCGGCGACCGGGTCGTTCGATCCAGGACCGGACTTCGAGGTCGGCAATCGGAATCGGTCCGAGAATCTCGACGACGACGCGCGTCAGACGGGTTTCGTCGCGCGCACCGCACCGCTCGAGGGCTCGTACCAACAGCGCCGACGGGGGAGCGCCGTGCTGCAGTGTCGGGCCCCAGATGCTGACAGTTGCCTGCGTGCTCGCGAACCGCTCGTGCCCTTCCTCCGTCGTTCCGAGGTAGCGGTAGTACGAACTGTCCGTCATGTTATGAATTCTCCTTTGCGGCAACAGGTTCGGTGCTCAGCAGGTCCGGCCAACCTGGATAGGGCGGAGGTGTTCCGCCGAACGAGGGGCACAGTGACTTGTGATCGCACCAGTCGCACAGTTTGCCAGGCTTGGGTCTGAAGTCTCCGGTCGCACCTGCTGCGAGGATCGCTTTCCAGATGGCGGAGAGGGTTCGCTCGAATCGGATGAGCTCGTCGTGATCCGGGGCGTACGTGAGAATCGAGCCGGAGGCCAGATAGATCAGGCGCAGTTGTGCGGGAACGATTCCGCGAGTGCGCAGCAGTACGAGCGCGTAGAACTTCATCTGGAAGAGCGCCTTGGATTCGGTGAACTCGCGAGGCGCTTTTCCGGTCTTGTAGTCGACCACCCGCACCTCACCCGTCGGTGCAACGTCTATCCGGTCGACGAAGCCGCGGAGTCGAACGCCGTTCTCCAATTCGGTCTCGACGTAGACCTCGCACGCCTCGGCATCGAATCGAGTGGGATCTTCGAGCGTGTAGTACGTCGCGACGAGCTTGCCGACTTCGTCGAGGAACGAATCCAGCTCGCCCTCCGGAACAAGGTCAGCGGCCTCGGGAGACTCGGCACTGACACGTTCCCACGCGGGACGGACGAGTTCGGCTGCGCGATCCGGAACCCGGTGACCGGTCGGGAGTGCAAACAGTGCTTCCAGTGCCGCGTGTACGACGGTGCCTCTGACCTGGGCTCTGGTTGGCGTTTCCGGAATTCTGTCGACTGCTCGGAAGCGATAGAGCAGGGGGCATTGTTTGTAGTCACCCGCCCGAGACGGAGAGAGCGCCGGCCGACTACGCGGGCGCTCGTGTGATGTTGCACCCGTTGGAGTGGGGGTTGGCAATTCGACAGAGCTCACACCTGGCAGGCTATGCGGTTGGTCCGACAACTCCGTCGGAGCCGGTGGCGAGGACACCGGAAACAAGCGAACAGGGATCATCTGCGCATGGCGAACGAGCTGCAACCAGAAGAAGGCACGACCGAAGTGGATGAGGTTGTGCAGTCCGCTGTCGCCGAGATTCCCGAACAAGAGCTTCCAGAAGCTGATCTCACTGCGCCGGGCAAGCGGCCGTCAGGTCCGTTCCGCGTCGGCGACCGAGTACAGCTGACCGACGGCAAGGGACGCCACTACACGATCGTTCTCGAGGCGAACCGCGAATACCACACCCACAAGGGCGGAATCGTTCACAACGATCTGATCGGTGCCGACGAGGGCAGCGTCGTCAAGTCGGTCAACGGCACGCCCTATCTCGCACTGCGCCCCCTGCTGGTGGACTACGTGCTGTCCATGCCGCGCGGTGCCCAGGTCATCTACCCGAAGGACGCAGCTCAGATCGTCCACGAAGGCGACGTGTTCCCCGGAGCACGCGTGCTCGAGGCCGGAGCCGGCTCCGGCGCACTGACATGTTCGCTGCTGCGTGCCGTCGGACCCGAGGGCAAGGTCATCTCCTACGAGGTCCGCGACGATCATGCCGAACATGCGGTTCGCAACGTCGAGACCTTCTTCGGGGAACGTCCGCCGAACTGGGAACTGACCATCGCCGATCTCGCCGAGTTCGATCCGGAAGCGCACGGAGGCAAGGTCGATCGCGTCGTCCTCGACATGCTGGCCCCGTGGGACGTCCTGCCCGCCGTCTCGAAGGCACTCGTGCCGGGCGGCGTGTTGATCGTCTACGTCGCGACCGTTACTCAGCTCTCGAAGGTCGTCGAGGCGATGCGGGAGCAAGAATGCTGGACCGAGCCCCGCTCGTGGGAATCGATCGTGCGCGGTTGGCACGTCGTCGGATTGGCGGTGCGCCCCGAACATCGGATGCAAGGCCACACCGCGTTCCTCGTGAGCGCTCGTCGTCTCGCCGAAGGAACTGTCACCCCGAAGCCGCAGCGGCGTGCGGGCAAGGGCTCGAACACCGCGGCCAAGTAGTCACACGAAAACAACAAGAGCGGCGATCCGGTATCCGGATCGCCGCTCTTGTAGTAGCTGGAAGTTATGCGGTGCAGGAAGCGCGGCCCATTTCCAGGAGCGCGCATGCCGAGGTGTCGGACAGCTTCCAGGAGCCGTCTTCGAGCTCCCAGGTCCACGGGGTGGCCGGGGCGGCGCCGTGCGGGCTGACGACGGCGACGTCTGCGGTTGCGGTCTGACCGTCGACCTTGACGTTGTCCACGTTGAACGTGATCGCGTAGGCAGGGTTACCGCCCAGCGCAGCACTCATCGTCTCGATGTTGGCCTGACGCTTGGTTCCGTCGACCACCAGAGCGGTCTTCTCCTCGATCGGCTTGGCCGGATCGATCAGAGCGACGAGCGAAGCGTTGAGCTCCTCGGCCGTCGGAGCCGCTGCGGCAGCGGCAGCTGACGTCGTGGCGGAAGCCGAGGCCTTGGCCGTGGTGCTCGAGGCGGCGGCGGAAGTCGAACTTGCAGCCGTCGAATCCTTGTTGTCGTCCGAGCTGCATGCACCCATGGTCAGGACGGCAGCGACAGCACAAGCGCTGATGAGAGTCTTGCGGATGATCACAGCGTTACCTTTCGTTGTAAAGAGAGACAGGCGCTGTCTCCATCTTGTAGGCAAGGCTAACATGACCAAATTCTGGCTCGAGACCAGTCGGCACGGTCCGCGCGCAGGTGTGAATTCGCACTCGCGCACCGTGTCTGGCGACAGTTGGGGCCTTATGCCGGTAGCGTTGATGGATCGCACTGGGAGGAGACGCACATGAGCTCGACAGAGAACCCGGATTCGGTTGCGGCAGCAGAAGAACTCCACGCGCTACGAGTGGAAGCACAAGTACTGCGCCGACAACTTGCACAATCGCCGGAGCAGGTGCGTGAGCTGGAGTCGAAGGTGGACTCGTTGTCCATCCGAAACAGCAAGTTGATGGACACCCTCAAAGAGGCCCGTCAGCAGCTCATCGCGCTTCGTGAAGAAGTCGACAGACTCGGTCAACCGCCGAGCGGTTACGGAGTCCTTCTCTCGGTACACGAGGACAAGACCGTCGACGTGTTCACGTCGGGTCGCAAGATGCGGTTGACGTGCTCACCGAACATCGACACGGACACCCTCGCCCTCGGGCAGACGGTTCGCCTCAACGAGGCACTCACCATCGTCGAGGCCGGCACCTACGAGCAGGTCGGTGAGATCAGCACGCTCCGTGAGGTACTCGACGACGGCTTGCGCGCACTGGTGGTCGGCCATGCCGACGAAGAGCGCATCGTCTGGCTCGCAGCGCCGTTGGCAGCCGTCTTCGCCGACCCCGAAGCCGACATCATCGCGTACGACGCCGATTCTCCGACCAGGAAACTGCGTCCGGGCGACTCGTTGCTCGTCGACACCAAGGCCGGGTACGCCTTCGAGCGCATCCCGAAGGCCGAGGTCGAAGATCTGGTTCTCGAAGAAGTTCCGGACGTTCACTACGACGACATCGGTGGTCTCGGGCGTCAGATCGAACAGATCCGTGATGCCGTCGAACTCCCGTTCCTCCACAAGGATCTGTTCCACGAGTACTCACTGAGGCCGCCGAAGGGTGTACTGCTCTACGGTCCGCCTGGTTGCGGCAAGACGCTCATCGCCAAGGCCGTCGCCAACTCGTTGGCCAAGAAGATCGCCGAAGCCCGCGGTCAGGACAGCAAGGACGCCAAGTCCTACTTCCTGAACATCAAGGGCCCGGAACTTCTGAACAAGTTCGTCGGCGAAACCGAGCGTCACATCCGGATGATCTTCCAGCGTGCTCGTGAGAAGGCGTCCGAGGGCACTCCGGTGATCGTCTTCTTCGACGAGATGGACTCGATCTTCCGTACCCGTGGTTCGGGAGTCTCCTCCGACGTGGAGACAACGGTCGTTCCGCAGCTGCTCAGCGAGATCGACGGTGTGGAAGGGCTCGAGAACGTCATCGTCATCGGCGCTTCCAACCGTGAGGACATGATCGACCCGGCCATCCTGCGTCCCGGCCGACTGGACGTGAAGATCAAGATCGAGCGCCCCGACGCGGAATCCGCTCAGGACATCTTCTCGAAGTACCTGGTGGACGGTCTGCCGATCAATGCAGACGACCTCGCCGAGTTCGGTGGAGATCGCACTGCATGCTTGAAGGCGATGATCGTTCGCGTCGTCGATCGCATGTACGCGGAGAGCGAAGAGAATCGTTTCCTCGAGGTCACGTACGCCAACGGCGACAAGGAAGTTCTGTTCTTCAAGGACTTCAACTCGGGGGCGATGATCCAGAACATCGTCGACCGCGCCAAGAAGTACGCGATCAAGTCTGTGCTCGACACCGGTGCTCCGGGCTTGCGTGTGCAGCACCTCTTCGATTCCATCGTCGACGAGTTCGCCGAGAACGAGGATCTGCCCAACACCACCAATCCTGATGACTGGGCACGTATTTCGGGCAAGAAGGGTGAGCGGATCGTCTACATCCGCACTCTCGTCACGGGCAAGAACGCCAGTGCGAGCCGCGCGATCGACACGGAGTCGAACACGGGCCAGTACCTGTAACGAAACGAACATCGATCGGGCCGGCCACTCCGCGAGAGTTGTCGGCCCGATCTCTGCGTCGCTGCCGTTGACTTCGTTGCGATTGGACCGGTCGGTCGCGCTGGTTTAGAGTCCCGCCGTGCAGATACATCTTCGACACAATCCGTCGTCCACAGTCGCTCGCTGCTACCTCGCGCCCGGCGAACCGCTGCGCGTGGAGAGCGGGGCGATGCTCGCGCATTCTGCCGGCGTAGTTCTCGAAGCGAAGGCGCAGGGCGGCGTCCTGCAGGGACTCAAGCGGTCGATGCTGAGCGGCGAATCATTTTTCGTCACGACGTATACCGCTCCGCCGCAAGGTGGTTGGGTCGACGTGACTGGTGTGCTTCCCGGAGATCTGATCCCGCTGACCATCACCTCTGATCGCCCGTTCTTCCTCAACCGTGGAACCTGGTTGGCCAACTCCTACGGTGTGACGGTCGAGTCCAAGTGGGGCGGCATGTCCAACCTCTTCGGCGGTGAAGGAGGCTTCGGCCTGCGGGCAAGTGGCGACGGTGAAGTAGTGCTGGCCGTCTACGGCGCGATCGACGTCATCGACTTGCAGCCAGGCGAGACAGTCACGATCGATACCGGTCACGTGGTCGCCTACGACCTCGGCATGAATTTCAACATGCGGCGCGCCGTTCAGGGGCGCACCATTCAGTCGATGAAGTCCGGTGAAGGATTTGTCTTCGACTTCACCGGACCCGGTCGCGTTCTCGCGCAGACCCGCAACCCCAGCGCGTTCGCTGCGTGGCTCTCGGCGATCACCCCGGGCTGATCACAGGTCCCACCAGTGTTCAGTCCCAGCGGTGTTCAGCTCCAGCAATAGTCGGCCAGCAGCGCGCGTGAGTCCGGAACGAACGGCCACGACGGGTCCTGCAGGTGGGCGCCGAGTTCTTTCGGCGTCCACCACCAACCTTCGGCGATCTCGCTGGGCTGATGTGCCATCGGCCCGTCGTATCTGAGTTCGAACGCAAACAGGTGACAGCGCAACGGAGAGTTGTTCCACTCGCCGTCCCAGGATTTTCGAGCGATCTCCGTCAGTCGGAGTGGCTGGTCTGCCGTTCCGAAGATTCCGAGTTCTTCACCGACTTCACGGATCGCAGTTTCCTGCGGCGTCTCACCTGGATCGACGACACCTCCGGCAAGACAGTCGTGATAGCCCCCGAACACCGCTTTCGTGTCGGTTCGGCGATGGACGTAGATGCGGGAGCCGTCCCCGGTACGAACCAGGACGCCCGCACTCGCGTGCCAGAGCCCACCCGAGTAGACGACCGAACGTGGTGCTCGGCCGATCGGATTACCCGTCCGGTCGTACACGGCGACTACCTCGTCCGCGGGATTCAGGTCTGCGGTGAGAGGTTGGTGCATTCCTCCAACTGTGCCACGCCTGTGGGTGCCGCGCCGCAATCACATAGGCTCTTGTGTCATGCAGCGGATCATCGGTGTCGAGGTCGAATACGGAATATCTTCACCCAGTGAGCCGTCGGCGAATCCGATTCTCACTTCAACCCAGGCGGTGCTTGCCTACGCCGCCGCAGCGGGCGTGCCACGGGCCAAGCGCACACGCTGGGATTACGAGGTCGAATCTCCGCTGCGAGATGCCCGAGGCTTCGATCTGGGGCGAATGAGCGGTCCCGCGCCGGTGATCGACGCGGACGAGATCGGCGCCGCGAACATGATTCTCACCAACGGGGCACGGTTGTACGTCGATCACGCCCATCCGGAGTATTCGGCGCCCGAGGTCGCCGACCCGCTCGACGCCGTGATCTGGGACAAGGCCGGCGAACGCGTCATGGAAGCGGCTGCGCGGCACGCATCCAGCGTGCCGGGTGCGCCACGGCTGCAGCTGTACAAGAACAACGTCGACGGCAAGGGTGCCTCGTACGGCACGCACGAGAACTACCTCTGCTCACGTGAGACCCCGTTCGCCTCGATCGTGACCGGTTTGACGCCGTTTTTCGCGTCCCGGCAGGTGATCTGCGGTTCCGGTCGTGTGGGTCTCGGTCAGTCCGGCGACGAGGCCGGATTCCAGCTTTCGCAGCGATCCGACTACATCGAGGTCGAAGTAGGCCTCGAGACCACTCTCAAGCGCGGAATCATCAACACCCGCGACGAACCGCACGCGGATGCGGACAAGTATCGCCGCCTGCACGTCATCATCGGTGACGCGAACCTCGCGGAGATGTCGACGTACCTCAAGGTTGGAACAACGGCGCTGGTACTCGACCTGATCGAGGCAGGTGTCGACCTCACCGATCTGCAACTGGCGCGTCCGGTCACGGCCGTCCACCACATCAGTCACGACCCCACTCTGCGCAAGACCGTTGCGCTGGCCGACGGACGTGAACTGACAGGGCTTGCGCTGCAACGCATTTACCTCGAACGTGTCTCGAAGTTCCTCGACCGTGAGACCGATCGTGATCCGCGAGCGGACGATATCGTCGCCAAGTGGGCGATGGTTCTCGATCTCCTCGAGCGCGATCCCATGGAGTGCGCGAACATCCTCGACTGGCCGGCCAAACTGCGTCTGCTCGAAGGGTTCCGCAATCGTGAGGGACTCGCGTGGTCGGCGCCGCGATTGCATCTGGTGGATCTGCAGTACTCCGACGTGCGACTCGACAAGGGCCTGTACAACCGCCTGGTTGCTCGCGGCTCCATGGAGCGGCTTGTCACCGAACAGCAGGTTCTCGACGCGGTCACGAACCCTCCCACCGACACTCGCGCATACTTCCGGGGCGAGTGCCTACGCCGATTCGGGGCCGATATCGCGGCCGCGAGCTGGGATTCGGTCATCTTCGATCTCGGCGGTGAATCGTTGATCCGTATCCCCACCCTCGAGCCGCTTCGAGGTACCAAAGCGCACGTCGGAGCGTTGCTCGACTCCGTGGACAGCGCCGCGGAACTGGTTGATCAGCTCACTCACTGAAATCAGCCGATGCGGCTCGCCGTCGCGTCTCTCCACACCTGACGGTGCCGCTCGGTAGGGTGAAGGTCCGAGCGGGATCAGTTACCGACTCTGCTGGGCCGAACAGGATGCTCGCGAGAGCTCCCTTCACACAAGGAGGTCGACGGCGATGGCTCAAGAACAGACGCAGCGTGCCGGTGGCGGCGAAGACGACGAAACCACTGGTGGCGACGGCAGTGCCGGCCAGGAACGTCGCGAGAAGCTCGCTGCAGAAACCGACGACCTGCTCGACGAGATCGACGACGTGTTGGAAGAGAACGCCGAGGACTTCGTCCGTGCCTACGTCCAGAAGGGCGGCCAGTGACGGTGGATCGCGCGCCCCGGATCACAGACGGGGACACACGGTTGAGCTTCGGCTCGAATCTGTCGTCATTCTCGGAATACCTTCGGGTGCATGCACCGGAGCATCTTCCGCAGAACCGCTTCGCCGACACAGGAGGTGTTGTCATGGGCGGGGGAGACGTAGCTCCGCACGGCACCACCATCGTCGCGATCAGCTATGCGGGTGGTGTTCTGCTCGCGGGTGATCGCCGAGCGACGATGGGCAATCTCATCGCCAGCCGTGACGTGCAGAAGGTGTACGTCACGGACGACTACTCGGCTGCGGGTATTGCCGGTACGGCCGGGATCGCAATCGAACTGGTCCGGCTCTTCGCGGTCGAGCTCGAACATTACGAGAAGATCGAAGGCGTCCCACTCACGTTCGACGGCAAGGCCAATCGACTTTCGTCGATGGTTCGAGGAAATCTCGGAGCAGCGATGCAAGGTTTGGCGGTTGTGCCACTGCTCGTGGGTTACGACCTGGACGCGGTCGATCCGTCCACCGCCGGTCGCATCGTCTCCTACGACGTCGTCGGTGGGCGATACGAGGAGCGCGCGGGCTATCACGCAGTCGGATCTGGCTCCCTGTTCGCGAAATCGGCGCTCAAGAAGCTGTATTCACCGGGAATCGACGAGGACACCGCGCTTCGGTTCGCCGTCGAGGCGCTGTACGACGCGGCAGATGACGATTCGGCTACCGGTGGTCCTGATCTGACACGGGGGATCTATCCGACGGCGGTCACCATCACCTCGGCCGGCGCTGTGGAGTTGTCGCCCACCAGGGCTGCCGAGATCGCCAGGGAGATCGTCGCGGCTCGCACGGCGACCGCGAGTCCGGAAGGGGAGTCTGCGCTATGACGATGCCGTATTACGCATCCGCCGAACAGATCATGCGCGATCGTTCGGAATTGGCGCGCAAGGGAATTGCCCGCGGGCGCAGCGTCGTCGTTCTCACCTACCGCGACGGAGTGCTCTTTGTCGCCGAGAACCCGTCGCGTGCTCTGCACAAGGTCAGCGAACTGTACGACCGTCTCGGATTCGCGGCAGTGGGCAAGTACAACGAGTTCGAGAATCTGCGCCGCGCGGGCATCGTCCACGCAGACATGCGTGGGTACTCGTACGATCGTCGGGACGTCACCGGGCGTTCGCTCGCCAATGCGTACGCACAAACCCTGGGAACGATCTTCACCGAGCAGCCCAAGCCGTACGAGGTCGAGATCTGTGTTGCCGAGATCGGTCGCTTCGGAAGCAGTACGCCGGCTCAGCTCTACCGGATCACGTACGACGGATCCATCGCGGACGAGCAGGAATTCGTGGTCATGGGCGGCACGACCGAACCGATCGTGACGGCGATGCGCGAGTCGTACCAGCGAGACCTCGACCTCGAATCCGCAGTGCGGATTGCAGTCGGGGCGCTCCAAAAGGGCGGCCCGGCACCGGCCGGAACCACTGAGGCGGAACCACGAACTCTCGATGTGAGTGCACTCGAGGTTGCCGTACTCGACAGCAATCGTCCACGCCGTGCGTTCAAACGGATCGCTGGAACGGTTTTGGAAGAGATGCTTCCAGCTCCGGCAGCAGTCGAGGATGCGCCGCCGGCAAACGGCGACGCACCCTCGTAGATACTCCGTAGGTCTGGGAGCTACTGCAGGTCTGGAGTCACTGAGTGACTCGGTAGACGGCCACCGCGCCCGGTTCGGTGTCGAAATCGAACCGGCGCGCGTCTGCCACCACTTCACCATCGGTGGCGATGGCTACCGGTGAATCGGCGACTCGAACCGACATCGACGAGACGAGTTCGCGAACGTAGACCCGCGAGCTGCCCAATGTTCCTGTGGCAGCCGCAAACAGCAGACGTGAGCGCGAGAATTTCTTATCCGCGCGCAGATAGCGGACGTCGAGTAGTCCACGGTTCATCTCCGGACGCGACATCGGCACCTGATCGGCGGGGGAGTATCGCCCGTTTCCGACGAACAGCATCCAGATTGTGGTCCGCTTCCCGTCGATGGTCACCGTCATCGGCTCCGCCGCTGCGAGAACCCGGATCATCGCGGCTCCTGCGGCCGGCCACTTACCGAAACGCGGTTCCCATTTTTCCCTCAGGCGCACAGCATCCGGGTATCCACCGAGGCTGGCTGTGTTGAGAAACCGTGCAGTCACTCCGGAATCCGTGCGCACCACCGCGTGGTCGACGAATGCCGCCTGACCGGACTCGACTGCCCGTGCGGTCTCCTCGACATTCACCGCCCCGACGTCGCGGGCGAAATGGTTCAATGTTCCGCCGGGAAAAACCGCAAGTGGTAGCTCGTGCTTTGTCGCCGCGGTCGCGACCGTGACCACTGTTCCGTCGCCGCCGCATACACCCAACGCTTTCGGCGAGAGCTCGGGGATCTTGGCATCGATCTGCATGTCGAAGTCGATGTCCGCGTCGAACTCGTAGACGATCGCCGCAGGTAGTAGTTCTCGAATCGATTCCACGATCCCGTCGTCCTCGGAGCCTGAACCAGGATTGGTGAAGACCAACAAGCCTTCTCCGCGCGGGAGCGCGGGAACCACGCACTCGGGTCCGAGTTCGGCGGGCTCTTCGTCGCGTACCGCCCACCAACGACGCGTGCCGGCAGCGATAGCACCGCCGACCGCGAGGCCTGCGAAGACGTCGGACGGCCAGTGGACTCCGTTGTGAACGCGTGAGTACGCCACTGCTGCGGCCAGTGGTGCGAGAGCAGCTCCAGCAACCGGGGACTCCATGGCCACTGCCGCGGTGAATGCCGCGGCCGAAGACGAATGTCCAGAGGGGAACGAGGACGACGTCGGAATGTCGACGCCTCGCTTCGGGCTCAGCCAGACGCGTGCCGGTGGGCGTCGGCGGGGAAAGAGGGGCTTGAGTATGCCGTTGGCCAGCGCGCTGGAACCGGCCAGTGCGAGCAGCCCGCGTGCTGCTGCCCTACGGGGCCGCCCGCCGATCATCGCGAGCAAGGCGGCGACAACCATCCACAAAACGCCGTGATCGGCGGCTCTGGAGAGAAACCGCATGGTCGGGTCGAGCACGGAAGGGCGCAGTGCTCCAGTGCTTTCCATGACTTTGACGTCGCTTCGGACAACTTTTCGGCGAATAAGGCTCACACCGTCACACTATGCTGCCGCCCGACGTTGTCGAGTCGTGACTTACGACGCGATCGAAGTACACGGGTGAACCTCGCATTCTGGTTGTACTGTCGAAGTGTGCAGAGACGAATCATGGGTATCGAGACGGAATTCGGCGTTACCTGCACCTTTCACGGGCACAGGAGACTGAGCCCCGACGAGGTTGCTCGTTACCTCTTCCGTCGTGTCGTGTCGTGGGGTCGCAGCTCCAACGTCTTCCTCCGTAACGGAGCTCGCTTGTACCTGGATGTGGGTTCGCACCCGGAGTACGCGACGGCCGAGTGCGACAGCCTCATCCAGCTGGTCAATCACGACCGTGCCGGTGAGCGTGTGCTCGAAGAACTGCTGATCGACGCCGAGGCGAGACTCGCCGAGGAGGGTATTGGTGGCGACATCTATCTCTTCAAGAACAACACCGACTCGGCCGGAAACTCGTACGGCTGCCACGAGAACTTTCTCGTCGCGCGCGCCGGTGAGTTCTCCCGCATTTCGGATGTCTTGTTGCCGTTCCTCGTCACGCGCCAGTTGATCTGCGGCGCCGGAAAGGTACTGCAGACTCCGAAGGCCGCGACGTTCTGCCTCTCGCAGCGCGCGGAACACATCTGGGAGGGCGTCTCGTCGGCTACCACTCGCTCGCGTCCGATCATCAACACCCGCGACGAACCGCACGCGGACGCCGAGAAGTACCGCCGCCTGCACGTGATCGTCGGCGATTCGAACATGGCCGAAACGACGACGATGCTCAAGGTCGGTTCTGCCGCACTGGTGCTCGAGATGATCGAAGCCGGGGTGTCGTTCCGCGATTTCGCGCTGGACAACCCGATTCGTGCCATCCGCGAGGTCAGTCACGACGTGACCGGTAAAAAGCCGGTTCGCCTTGCTGGTGGACGTCAGGCCAGTGCCCTCGATATTCAACGCGAATACCACGCCAAGGCAGTCGAACATCTGCGTAACCGCGAACCGGACCCGCAGGTGGAGCAGGTAGTCGACCTGTGGGGTCGCACCCTCGATGCCGTCGAAGCTCAGGATTTTGCGAAGGTCGACACGGAGATCGACTGGGTCATCAAGCGCAAGCTGTTCCAGCGCTACCAGGACCGTCACGGTTTCGACCTGTCCGATCCCAAGATCGCGCAGCTCGACTTGGCTTACCACGACATCAAACGCGGCCGGGGCGTCTTCGACGTTCTCCAGCGCAAGGGCTTGGTCAAGCGGGTCACCGAGGACGAGACGATCGACGACGCCGTCGAGAATCCGCCGCAGACCACGCGCGCCAAATTGCGGGGCGACTTCATCACCGCAGCCCAGGCAGCAGGCCGGGACTTCACAGTCGACTGGGTTCACCTCAAGCTCAACGATCAGGCACAGAGAACGGTGCTGTGCAAGGACCCGTTCCGCTCCGTCGACGAGCGTGTCGAGCGTTTGATCGCTTCGATGTAGGTCACCCAATTTCACGATTTACAACACAGCAGGTCTGTTTTGCGGCGACGCGCCGGGCACGAAAGTGTCCGGCGCGCGTTCGGTTATCGGATAGCCACTAGGATTTCGGCGTGGCGACATCAAAAATCGAGCGGTTGATGAACCTGGTGATCGCGTTGCTGTCCACCAGACAGTTCCTCACGGCGGAGAAAATCCGTGACAGTGTGGCCGGGTACAACGATTCCGCGAACTACGAAGCGTTCAGTCGCATGTTCGAGCGCGACAAGAACGAACTTCGTGACCTGGGTGTCCCGTTGGAAACCGGTCTGGCAGGACGGTTCTCGACCGTCGAGGGGTATCGGATCAATCGCAATGCCTACGAGCTTCCGGACGTGGACCTCACCAGCGAGGAATCTGCTGCAGTCGCCGTCGCGGTGCAGTTGTGGGAGTCGCCGGAACTGATTTCGGCAGCCCAGAGTGCACTACTCAAACTCCGAGCGGCCGGCGTCCAGGTCGACTCAGAAGTCAGTGCCGCCCCGGTCACCGCGATTCCCGCGCGCACCCGCGGTTCGGAGCCCGCGCTCGGCAAGCTTCTTGCAGCGGTCGACGCCGGCCGAGCAGTTCATTTTCAGCACCGCGGCGCATTGAACGAACCGTTCACCGAGCGCACCGTCGAACCGTGGGGCGTCGTCACGCACAACGGCAAGTGGTACCTGGTCGGGCACGACGTCGACCGTGATGCGGTGAGGACCTTCCGGCTCTCACGGATCGGTGACGACGTCAGGGAGTTCGGCCCGGCCGGTTCGGTTCACAAACCTGAAGGTGTCGACCTTCGCGAGGTCGTCGATCGCGTGACCGGTTCGGGCGTCGTGACCGGGACGGCTACGGTGTGGGTCGCAGACGGCCGCGCCCATGAGCTTCGGCGGCTTGCGACGTCGTCGTCCGAACGGCGGTTGACCGATCGCGACGGCAGCGTGCTGGCCATCCCCGTCCGATCCTGGGAATGGACCGCTCGGTTGATCGCCGGTCACGGGTTGGACGCATTGGTGCTGGACCCACCGGATTTGCGTGCTGAGGTCGTCGCGAAGCTGCGCGCCGCCGCGGCGAGCCCGATCACCGGCAATGGACAGGGGGACCACTGATGAGCAATCGACTGTCGTCGCGGTTGGCACGGCTGCTCAACCTCGTGCCGTACTTCATCGCGAATCCTGGCATCAGTCCCGCCGAGGCCGCCGAGGAGCTCGGTGTCAGCACCACTCAACTGATGACCGACCTCAATCAACTGTGGGTGTGCGGACTGCCCGGTTATGGTCCCGGTGATCTCATCGACCTGTCCTTCTCCGAGGAAAGTATCGAGGTCACGTTCTCGGCCGGGATCGATCGCCCGTTGCGCCTCACCTCGACGGAGGCGACGGCGTTGCTGATCGCCCTGCGGTCCTTGGTGGAAATGCCCGGCATGGTCGATCCGTCCTCGGCGCAGCGTGCCATCGCGAAGATCGAGGACGCAGCAGGCTCGGCCGCGGCACGAGCCATCGGTCAGGACCGGGACACATCGCCGGCGCCGGACATCGCCGAAGACCCGATAGCCGCGACGGTCAGAGCCGCGCTCGCAGACAAGACCGCCCTGCGATTGACGTATTACTCGGCCTCGCGTGACGCGGTCTCCGAGCGCATCGTCGACCCCGTTCGTATCGTGTTGGTCGACAACTACAGCTACCTCCAGGCGTGGTGCCGTCAAGCCGAGGGCGTGCGGTTGTTCAGATTCGATCGGATCGACGCCGCCGTCCAACTCGACGAGCCCGCCGACCCGCCGCCGCAGGCCCTCGAGGAGGATTCGAATCTCGAATTGTTCAGCGGCGACGGTTCCCTTCCGGAAGCGCGGTTGTTCATCACCAAAGAGTGGGTGTGGATGCTCGACTACTACCCGTTGGACGTCGAGCACGTGAACGACGACGGGTCGGTCGAGGCGACGATGAGTTTCGGAACACTTGAATGGATGGCAAGGCTGGTGTTGGGATTCGGTGAGGGCGTTCGGGTCCTTCATCCGCCGGAACTGGTCTCCGAAGTCCGTGATCGAGCCGTTGCGGCGCTCGACGCCTATGACGTAATCGGTTCGTAAAACTTCGGGAAACTTCACGTTCAGTGAGTTCGCAGGAAACAAACAGGTAAAAGGTAGCTGAAGTAAGTGCTTTGGCACCTCCGAGCGCCGGTTGTGTCCGGTAGCATCGAGGAATCTGATCATGGGAGGTCGTTATGGGTGCAATGCAGCCGATGCATTGGCTGATTGTCGCTGTTGTCGTCGTAATTCTGTTCGGGTCGAAGAAGCTTCCCGATGCAGCACGCGGTCTGGGTCGTTCCCTCCGCATCTTCAAGAGCGAAGTCAAGGAAATGCAGAACGACGATGCGGCGCCCGCAAGCGCGCCGGTCGCACAGCCTGCTCCGGCACAGTTGCCGACGGCCAACACCGCGGTGGTCGCAAACGGTGCAGCAGCACCAGTTGCGCAGCCGACCGAAGTCAAGCCGCTCTAGTACACACTGCGTTCTAGCCGGGGTGAAATATTCGTTCACCCCGGTTGTCTGCTGACCAAGACCAGGATGCACAGTGCGTATTCCGTTAGACCCGCGTAACCGCAAGCGGAAGGTCAACCCAGACGGCACCATGTCGTTGGTCGACCACCTGTACGAATTGCGGACTCGTTTGTTGTTCGCATTCCTCGGCGTGATCATCACCACGGCGTTCGGCTTCTTCTGGTATTCACACTCGATACTCGGTCTCGAAAGTCTGGGCGATCTGCTTCGCGGACCGTACTGTGAGCTTCCGTCCGAGAGTCGCGCCAACCTCAGCACCGACGACGCGTGCCGATTGCTGGCGACCGGGCCGTTCGAGCAGTTCATGCTGCGATTCAAAGTGGCGCTCACCGCCGGCATCGTTCTTGCCTGCCCGGTGTGGCTTTACCAATTGTGGGCATTCATCACCCCGGGCCTCTACGCCAAAGAGCGTCGCTACGCGGTCGGATTCGTCACCGCAGGTGCCGCTCTCTTCATTCTCGGCGCAATCCTGGCGTACCTCGTCGTGGCGAAGGCTTTGCACTTCCTCCTGACCATCGGTGACAACGTCCAGATCACCGCGCTCAGTGGTTCGGAGTACTTCGGCTTCATCATCAATCTGCTGCTCATCTTCGGCGTCAGCTTCGAAATTCCACTGCTCGTCGTCGTGTTGAACTTTGCCGGCATTCTGACGTACGAGCGTTTGAAGGCCTGGCGTCGAGGATTGATCTTCGGGCTCTTCGTATTCGCTGCAGTTGCCACGCCAGGGTCGGATCCGTTCTCGATGTTGGCGCTCGCGCTGGCTCTGACGCTTCTCTTCGAGGTCGCGGTCCAGATCGCTCGCCTCAACGACAAACGTAAGGCCAAGCGAGCCGGTGAAGACTGGGGCGCACTGTCCGACGAGGAAGCTTCCTCCATCTCGGCTCCGTCCGATCTGAACGAGGCTTTCGACAATCCGACCAAACCCAAGGCCGAATCGAGTGGATTGTTCGGACGTAAGTCCAAGTCCAAGGCTCCGGTCGCGGAGAAATCCGACACCGCCGGCGACAACGCGCCCGGCCAGGATTTCACTGACACTCTCTGAGCGCCGTGCCACCACGTCGGCGGCGTGTGAAACCCTGACGAGGTGGTTATGAACAAGAGTGAACTGAGCACGTTCGCGTCCAGCCTGAAGTTCGAACTCGATCCATTCCAGGTGAAGGCATGCGTTGCGCTCGAAGCGGGCCACGGCGTCCTTGTCTGCGCGCCGACCGGTGCAGGCAAGACCGTGGTCGGCGAGTTCGCTGTCCACCTGGCTCTGGCGGCGGGCCGCAAGTGTTTCTACACGACGCCGATCAAAGCGTTGAGCAATCAGAAGTACGCCGAACTCGTCGAGCGGTACGGCCCCGGCGAAGTCGGTCTGCTGACGGGTGATTCGAGTATCAACTCTGACGCACCGGTGGTCGTCATGACCACCGAAGTCCTGCGGAACATGCTCTACGCCAACTCCGAGGCACTGCGCGGGCTTTCGCACGTCGTCATGGACGAAGTGCATTACCTGGCCGACCGGTTCCGTGGGGCGGTGTGGGAGGAAGTGATCCTGCACTTGTCCGAGGACGTACGCCTGGTGAGTTTGTCGGCGACCGTGAGCAATGCCGAAGAATTCGGTGCCTGGATGGAAACCGTCCGCGGCGACACCACTGTGGTCGTGGACGAGACTCGGCCGATCCCGCTGTGGCAGCACATCATGGTCGGTAGGCGAATCTTCGATCTCTTCGACAGTCGTAGTCATCCTGCTGCCGGGCCGAAGACCGTGCTCGTCGATCAGGATCTGGTTCGCCACGTCAAGCAGCGTCAGGCTCTCGAACGCGTCGAGAGCTGGCAGCCGCGTGGCCGCGGACGACGCGGCAGCTACCAGAGTTCCAACGATTTCCGGCCCTTGCCACGACCTGACGTCATCGCTCAGCTCGATCAGTCCGGACTGCTCCCGGCCATCACTTTCATCTTCAGCCGCGCCGGTTGTGATGCGGCTCTTGCACAGTGCCTGCGGTCCAGACTGGATCTCACTTCGCCGGAGCAGGTCCGCGAGATCGACACCATCATCGAGAAACACACCGGGGAACTACCCGAAGAGGATCTCGAAGTTCTCGGATATCGGGACTGGTGCAAGGCACTACGACGCGGACTGGCATCTCACCATGCCGGCATGCTGCCGGCATTCCGCCAGACAGTCGAGGAACTGTTCGTCAAGGGTCTCGTGCGGGCGGTCTTCGCGACCGAGACGCTGGCCCTCGGCATCAACATGCCGGCACGCACGGTGGTGCTCGAACGTCTGGTCAAGTACAACGGTGAATCGCACGCCGAACTGACGCCGGGGGAGTACACGCAGCTGACGGGTCGGGCCGGCCGA
Source organism: Rhodococcus sp. T9N (assembly GCF_024436645.1). Taxonomy (NCBI): domain Bacteria; kingdom Bacillati; phylum Actinomycetota; class Actinomycetes; order Mycobacteriales; family Nocardiaceae; genus Rhodococcus; species Rhodococcus sp. T9N. Next base: position 112,926 of record NZ_JAMSKS010000011.1, read on the forward strand.
CGCGGCATCGACGTCGAAGGCCACGCTGTGGTCCTGTGGCAGCCCGGGGTCGAGCCGACGGATGTCGCCGGCTTGGCGTCGACACGGACGTTCCCGCTCCGCAGTTCGTTCCGCCCCTCGTACAACATGTCGATCAATCTCGTCGAGCGCATGGGCGCGGCGGATTCACGGAAGCTGCTCGAGCGTTCCTTCGCGCAGTTCCAAGCGGATCGCTCGGTGGTCGGCCTGGTGCGTGGCATCGAGCGGAACGAAGAAGCACTGAAGGGTTTGCAGGAGAAACTCGGCGGTGCGGACGGTGAGTACTTCGAATACGCGTCGTTGCGTGAGCGGCTCAGTGCGCGCGAGCGCGCGCTCGAACGTAAGGGCCGCGAAGACCGACGCGGAGATGCGGTGGAGTCCCTCCGTGCACTCGCCCGCGGTGACGTGATCGCAATTCCCATCGGTCGTCATTCCGGGGTGGCGGTGGTCCTAGTCCCGGACAACGATCCGAAGGACCCGCGTCCGCTGGTTCTGACGGCCGATCAGTGGGCCGGCCGACTCTCCTCGGGTGATTTCCCGGAAGCCGCCGACGTTCTGGGCAAGATGCGACTGCCCAAGCATGTCGATCACCACACCGCCCGGATCCGGCGCGATCTGGCCTCGGCGTTGCGTAGTACCGGGATCAGTGCCCCCCGGCGAAAGAAGCGCCACAAGGCGGGCGCATCCGAAGATGCCGAGGTCGCTACTTTGCGACGTGCTATTCGCTCGCATCCGTGCCACAGCTGGCCCGATCGTGAACATCTGAGCCGGATCGGTGAGCGCTACAACCGGCTGGCCAGGGAAACGCAGTCGATGAGGGAAAAGGCTGCGGCCACCACCAACTCGTTGGCGCGGACGTTCGACCGCATCATTGCGCTACTCAAAGAGCGTGAGTACATGACTGCCGAAGCAGCGCCCGAAGTCACCGAATCCGGACGACGACTCAGCCGCATCTACTCGGAAAGCGACCTTCTGGTCGCCGAATGCCTGCGGACCGGGGCGTGGACAGGTCTCAGCCCGGCTGAGTTGGCGGCCGTCGTGTCCTCGGTGGTCTACGAATCACGTCGGGACGGGGACACCGTGGATCGAGTGCCGACAGCGGCGCTTCGTCACGCCCTCAACGACACTCAACGATTGTGGAGCGAACTGCGGTCGGACGAGATTCGCCACAAGCTGCCGCCGACGCGGGAACCGGATCTCGGATTCGTCACTGCCGTTTATCACTGGGCGAGCGAAAACTCGCTTGTCGACGCACTGATCGCGGCCGGAGTGCAGGGTCGTGCGCTGTCTGCGGGTGACTTTGTACGTTGGTGTCGTCAGGTGATCGATCTCCTCGATCAGGTCCGCCTGACTTCGACGGATGCCGACGTCGCGAAGACTGCGGCGCGGGCGGTAGCTGCAATTCGTCGCGGGGTAGTTGCTGTCGACGCAGCATGACCGCAACTATGTGGTTTGATTCGCAGACTGGTATTTCGAGTGGGAGGCGAACATGAGCGGGCCTTACGGACCGAACGATCCGAATCGGCAATGGGGTCCTGGTGATCAGCAGCAGCCGAACGAGCAGCAGTGGGGGCAGAATCCTCAGCAGCCGGGCGGACAACAGCAGCCTGGTCAGCAGCCCGGCCAGCAACAGCCGTGGGGTCAGCCTGGTCAAACACCGCAGCCCGGTCAGCAGCCCGGCCAGCAACAGCCGTGGGGACAACCTGCCTACGGCCAGCCGGGTGGTCAGCCTGCGTACGGTCAGCCGCAACAGCCTGGACAAGGACAACCCGGCCAGCAACAGCCGTGGGGACAACCCCAGCAACAACCTCCCGCACAGCCGTGGGGTCAGCCCGGGCAACAGCAGTCACCTGACGCAACCCAGGCGTGGGGTCAGCCTCCGGCTGCCGCACCGCAGCAGGCGTGGGGCGCCACGGCCCCCGGGCAGACTCCGGGACAGCAGAACCAGTGGAACCAGGCTCAGCCGTTCCCGAGTCCCGGTGCGCCCGGAAACCAGTCGGGTAAGTCGAAGAAGCCCCTGATCTTCGGTGCGATCGGCGTTCTCGTCGTTCTTGCCGCTGTCGTGGTGGCCCTGGTGTTCGGAGTCTTCGGCAAGAACACACTCGATCAGAGCGCGGCTCAGGCCGGCGTCGAGAAGATCGTCACCGAGTCCTACGGGGCGAAGAACGTGAGCAACGTTCAGTGCCCCGCGGACCAGGAAGTCAAGTCAGGCAACAAGTTCACCTGCACGCTTTCGATCGCGGGTGTGAAGTCGAACGTGACCGTGACGTTTGTCGACGACAACGGCACGTACGAGGTCAGCCGCCCGAGCTGACGCCCTATTGGTCGGAACGGCCTGCCGCCGCAGCCTCGAGCGCGGCGGCAAGCCGGCCGGCCGAGCGCTCGATGTTCAGCGAGGCCGCCACTTCCTCGAGGCGTGCGGGATCGACGGGGGTCGCCGGGAGTCGGTCGTCCTTCGAGAACTGAACGTCCGCGTCGCGAACCACTCGTACGACCGGCAACGCAGCATCAAGGTAAGCCATTGCCTCAGGTGAGGTCAGTTTTGCGCGAATCCCCTTGGCCATATCCGATTCAGGATCAGCTGCGGCCGCCCGAAGTCCGGCCAACGAGCCGTAACGGAGCATCAGTGTCGACGCAGTCTTCTCACCGACACCCTTGATGCCGGGTAGACCGTCGGAGGCGTCTCCGCGCAGTACCGCGAGTTCGGCGTAAGCCTCGCCCGCACGGTCACCGGGGACTCCGTATTTCTCCGCAACCTCGACCGGTCCGAAGAGTTCCGCCTTGGACAGGCCACGGCCCACGTACAGGACACGGACGGGCACGTACTCGTCGGTGACGACCTGCAGTAGGTCTCGGTCACCACTGACGACGACGGTGAGATCTTCGCGCTCGGTGGCGGCAAGCGTTCCCAGTACGTCGTCGGCTTCGAGTCCGACTGCACCCGCCGTCGCGATACCCGCTGCAGCGAGCACGTCCATGATCATGTCGACCTGAGGCGTCAACGTGTCCGGAACTTCTTCGGACGCACCGTCAGAGCCTTCCTCGACGCGATGCGCTTTGTACGTCGGGACTGCATCGACGCGGAACTGCGGTCGCCAGTCCAAGTCCAGGCACACGGCGAGACGACTCGGCTGGTGTTTGGTGATCAGGGAAGCAACCATGTCGGTGAAACCGCGCACGGCGTTGACAGGTCTTCCGTCGGGGTCGACGAATGACTCGGGCAGCGCGTAGAACGCACGAAACCACAGGCTGGCACCGTCGAGGAGAAGCAATGGCCCACTCATGGTCACCATCCTGCCAGTCGGCACTAACCTGTAAGCCATGACGTCTCCAGCCGAACAGGATTCCCGATTCTCCAGCGCCGTGTACGGCGCACGTATCGCTCGCGCCGCGGAGTTGGCTCGATCAGCAGGTCTCGACGGTCTGGTGGTGACTCCAGGTCCGGATCTTCGGTACCTGACAGGTTCTCGGGCTGACTCGTTCGAGCGCTTGACCGCGTTGGTCATCGCCGCAGACACGGCGAAGGCGTCCGTCGTACTTCCTCGGTTGGAGTTGGCGTCGCTGAAGGAATCGGCAGTGGGCGATCTCGGGTTGACCGTCCTCGACTGGGTCGACGGTGTCGACCCGTATGCGATTGTGGCGGCGCAACTCCCGACCGGCGCGAAGGTTGCGGTGACGGATGCGATGCCTGCGCTGCATCTGATCCCGCTCGCAGACACCTTGGGCGCGTTGCCGATTCTCGCCACCGGCGTCTTGCGCGAATTGCGGATGGTCAAGGACGGCGCCGAGATCGAGGCATTGCGGCGAGCCGGTGCGGCCATCGACCGTGTTCACGCCCGCATGGCCGAGTTCTTGGTCGTCGGACGTACGGAAGCTGAAGTAGGCGAAGCGATTTCGGTGGCGATTCTCGAAGAGGGGCATACCGAGGCCGCGTTCGTGATTGTCGGTTCGGGCCCGCACGGCGCCGATCCTCATCACGAGGTTTCGGACCGGGTGATCGAGAGCGGCGATATCGTGGTCATCGACATCGGCGGACCGGTCGAGCCCGGATACAACTCGGACTCCACTCGCACGTACAGCATGGGGCAGCCTTCCGCGGAGGTTGCCGCACAGTTCGCGGTACTCGAGGCGGCGCAGCAGGCTGCGGTCGATTCGGTGCGGCCAGGAGTCTCCGCAGAATCCGTGGACGTTGCAGCCCGCGAAGTGCTTGCCGCACAAGGGCTTGCAGAGGTATTCGTTCACCGCACCGGTCACGGTATCGGGCTGTCCGTGCACGAGGAGCCGTACATCGTCGAGGGCAACACCATCGAACTCGTCGAAGGTATGGCCTTCAGCATCGAACCGGGAATCTACTTCCGCGGCAGTTGGGGTGCCCGTATCGAGGACATCGTCGTCGTGACCGCCGACGGTTGCGAGTCGTTCAACAACCGTCCGCACGGCCTGACTGTCCTCGCCTGATCAGCTTTTCTTGAACGCAGCGGACCCGAGTATGCGTGTGACGTCGATTTCGATGACCACGCGCGCGGGATTGACCCGTGGCCGGCGGTACCGCTCGGCATAGCGCCGAACGGCGTCGGCCACGGAGTCCGCGTCGGTGAGCACGCGTGCCGGCCCCTCGAGCGTGAGCCAGCGGCCACCGTCGACCGAACTGACGGCGGCGTATCCGCCACGCGCTGCGTTGATCGCCTTCTGTGAGCCACCGCTGGTGATCACGCGCGCTTTTCCGGCTTCCTGGTCCCAGGTGAACCCGACGGCAACGACGTGTGGGGTGCCGTTCGGACGCAACGTCGTGAGTGTCGCGAGGTGGTATTCACCGACGAACTTCAGCCCGTCTTCAGTGAGAGTCTGCTGTGACGATGGCGTGGTGGAGGGGGTGAGCGTCATGCCACGACGGTAATCCAGGACACTGGAGCGGTGACTGCGGGTGCGAACGTGAATGACATCGAGACGGTACTGCTCCTCGGCGGACGAAGTGAGATCGGCCTCGAGATCGCGGTCAGGCTCGCGCCGGGCCGCAACATCGTTCTGGCTGCCAGACGCAGCGGAGAGCTGTCGGAGCAGGAGCAGATGCTCAAAAACGCCGGCGCTGTCGACGTCTCCACCGTCGAGTTCGACGCCGACGCCGTCGACACGCACGGAGACCTCCTGGGCGCCGTAGTGGCCGAGCACGGCCGGATTTCGATTGCAGTGCTGGCCTTCGGGATTCTCGGCGATCAGGCGCGTGCCGAAACCGACGCGGCGCACGCGGTCGCGGTGGTGCACACCGACTACGTGGCTCAGGTCAGCATCCTCACGCATCTCGCGGAGATCATGCGCGGACAGGGAACCGGAAAGATCGTGGTGTTCTCGTCCGTCGCCGGCGTCCGGGTTCGCCGCGCCAACTACGTCTACGGGAGCGCAAAGGCCGGCTTGGACGGTTTTGCCAGCGGCCTCGGCGACGCGCTGCACGGTTCGGGCGTCCAATTGATGCTGGTACGGCCCGGGTTCGTCATCGGCAAGATGACCGAGGGAATGTCGCCTGCCCCGATGTCGAGCACTCCGTCGCAGGTCGCGGACGCCGTCGTGCGGGGACTGAACTCCGGGGCGACGCGTGTGTGGGTACCGCGAATTCTGCAGCCGGTGTTCTTCGTCATGCGGCTTCTGCCTCAGACGATCTGGCGCCGGATGCCGCGATGACCACACACCCGGTGGTGATCGTCGGCATCGGCGCCGACGGCTGGGATGGGCTGTCCGAGAGCGCAAAGGGCGCAATCCTGGGCGCGGAGGTCCTGATGGGGTCGCCGCGCCAATTGGACTTGGTCCCGGCGACACATCTCGGGGCACGGCGTGCGCCCACCAGGCTGACCTGGCCGTCTCCGATGATTCCGGCGTTGCCGTCGATGTTCGCCGAGAACGCGGACCGCAGAGTATGCGTGCTCGCCAGCGGTGACCCGATGTTCCACGGTCTCGGTGTCACATTGGTCAGGCTGCTCGGCGCGGACAACGTGCGAGTGATCTCCCACCCGTCGTCGGCGGCGTTGGCGAGCGCGCGAATGGGATGGGCATCGGCCGAGATCGACGTCGTGAGCCTGGTCAACCGAGACTCGGCGACAGTATTGGCTTCCGTGACTGACGGTGCGCGACTGCTGGTGTTGAGCAACGGGCGCTCGACACCGGGGGAGGTGGCACGTCTGTTGTCCGGCGCGGGCTTCGGTCGATCGATAGTGACCGTGCTGGCCCAGCTGGGCGGGGCCGGGGAATCGCGGACCGTCATGGTCGCAGACGAGTGGGATCACGCGGACGAGGACGTGGACGCGTTGAACGTTCTGGCCGTCGAGTGCATCGCGGCCGATCCTCTCTTGCGGCTGACTCGAATCCCGGGGCTACCGGATGCTGCTTTTGTCGGCGACGGTCAGATGACGAAGCAGGAGATCCGTGCGTTGACGTTGTGCGCGCTTGCCCCGGCGCCGGGAGAACACCTCTGGGACGTGGGCGGTGGGTCGGGAACCGTCGCCATCGAGTGGATGCGAACTCACCCACGTTGCACTGCAACAACATTCGAGAAGGTGGCGAGCCGCGTGTCGCAGATCGGTGCCAATGCACTCAATCTCGGCGTGCCTGCGTTGAACGTGAAAGGGGCCGCGCCGGAGGCGTTTGCGGACGAAACTCGACGTCCCGATGCGGTGTTTGTCGGCGGCGGCGTCACGCAACCGGGAATGCTCGAAGCGTGCTGGGAGCAGTTGAGCGTGGGTGGTCGTCTGGTCGCGAACGCCGTGACCGCCGAGTCCGAATCGTTGCTGCTCGGCTGGATGAGTCGCCATGGTGGGACGCTTCGACGCTTTCAGGTGCAGCGCGCCGAGCCGTTGGGAACGTTCAACGTTTGGCGACCGCAACTTCCGGTGGTCCAATGGTCCGTCACAAAACGTCAGCCGTCTGCAGGCGCAGACACAGATACGCCGGAGGAATCCACACAATGACCGTTCATTTCATCGGTGCGGGTCCCGGTGCGGCAGATTTGATCACTGTCCGCGCGCAACGGATCATCGCTGCGAGCCCTGTGTGCTTGTACGCAGGCAGCCTTGTTCCAGCGGAGTTGCTCGAGTGGTGCCCGGTCGGAGCTCAGGTCGTGGACACTGCTCGGCTGAGCCTGGACGAGATCACCGCGATTCTTGTCGAAGCGGATTCCGCTGGGCTGGACGTCGCGCGTTTGCATTCCGGTGATCCGTCGATCTTCAGTGCAGTGGCAGAGCAAGCTCGTCGCCTGGACGCCGCAGGAGTCGATTTCGACATGATTCCCGGTGTTCCTGCATTTACCGCGGCAGCAGCCGCGCTGGGGCGCGAGCTGACTGTCCCAGGCGTCTCGCAGACCATTGTTCTCACCCGAGTCTCCACCTTGTCGACGGCAATGCCGGAGGGCGAGGATCTGCGGTCCCTCGGCCGCAGCGGCGCGACGATGGTGATTCACCTCGGCGCTCATCGCATCGAACAGATCGCATCCGAGTTGGCCGACAATTACGGCGAGGATTGCCCGGTCGCGGTGGTCGCCTTCGCCTCACGGCCCGAGGAGATCGTTGTTCGAGGCACTGTGAAGACGATCGTCGAACTTGTTCATGCGGCCGGCATCACGAAGACGGCCGTCGTGATCGTCGGCCGAGTGTTGACTGCGGAGGGGTTTCCGGACAGCTACCTCTACTCGGCAGCGCGCGAGAGAAGCACACACTGACCTCGACAGGTACTCGTCGTCGCGTGCTCCTGCTCGGCGGCACAGGCGAAGGTCGAGTGATCGCTTCTCGCTTGGCCGGTTCAGCCGACCTCGAGGTTGTCACATCGCTGGCCGGCCGGGTTCGTGATCCTCGATGGCCGGAGGGGGAAGTGCGTATCGGCGGGTTCGGGGGAGCCGAAGGGCTGTCGGAGTGGTTGTCGGCCAATGATATTCGTGCAGTGCTCGACGCCACGCATCCGTTTGCCGCTCGCATCACCCAGAATGCGTTCGAAGCGTGCCTTGCGAATTCTGTGCCGTACGCCATGTACCGACGCCCGCCCTGGCGCGAGCAACTCGGTGACACTTGGCTTCCGGCACACGATCTCGATCACGCCGCAGAGTTGGTGCCGACGGTCGGCTCACGCGCTTTTCTGACGATCGGGAGGCAAGGAGTTTCGGCGTTCGACCGCGTGAAGAGCGTCTCGTTTCTCGTGCGCTCGATCGATCCGCCTTCAGGGACATTGCCGCCTCACTCGCAATTGCTGCTCGCACGTGGTCCATTCGACATCGAAGCGGAAGTCGATCTGATGCGAACTCACAGCATCGACGTCGTGATCACCAAGAACAGTGGCGGCGAGCAGACGTACGCAAAGATCGCCGCAGCCAGGCAATTGTCGATCCCGGTGATCGTCGTCGAACGACCACCGATCCCGGCGACCGTCCCGGCATTCGATACCGAAGCCGAGGCGATGGACTGGCTCACGGCTTTCGGTCGTGGAACGGCGCTGTGAGGCCGACATCGCGTTCGCTTCAGGTTCGTCTAAGGTTCCGTGACCATACTGGAGGGATGTTGGGATTTTTCGACGCCGCACTGCGGGACCGCGCATGAGAGTGTCGGTTCCCGGAATGAGCCGTCGAAAACCATCGGGAATTCACGTGCGGACGCTCCATGCTCGCGTGAAATTGCTGACTGCAGGCCTGGTGGCGATCGCGGTGATCGTGTCGGCGTCGGCGGTGTACATAGTGTTCAACGCGTATTTGCAAGGCAACGTCGATCGACAACTCGAGCGCACGAGTGACGCGATCACCGACACCGTCAATTTCGGCGGTGTCACACCGGTTCTGGGATTGACGGCCGGCGCGGATACAGCGGTCATCCAGGCGGTGGGGCTTCTTACTGCCGACGGCGCCTTGGTGACGGCGACTCCCGGTCTGCCGCCGTTCAGCACGAGCGCAGATGCCATCAGGTCGATCGCAGACGGCAATTCGTCGCAGACAATCGCGACGGTTGATGCGTATCGAATTCTTGTCGAGCCCTCGGTTGCGGGCCAGACTTTGGTTGTCGCGCAATCCCTGGGGCCGACGCGTTCGGTACTCAAGCGACTGGCAGTGGTGTTGGCGGCACTCGGGGCGGCCGGAATCGCCCTAGCTTACGCGGCCGGAGATGCTGTGGCACGCACAGGATTACGGCCGATTGCGCGACTTACTGCGGCGACGCGGCGGGTCGCCGAAACGGATGATCTTGCGCCGATCCCGGTGACCGGTGACGACGAGTTGGCGTCGTTGACAGTCAGTTTCAATCGGATGCTCGGGACGTTGTCGGAATCGCGGGCACGCCAGAGAAGTCTGATCACCGAAGCGGGCCAGGACCTTCTGGCTCCTTTGACTGCACTTCGCACCAATATCGAGTTGTTGATGTCTTTCGATACCAAGTCCGGCGCGATTTCCGAGGCGGATGCAACGCAGCTGCGTGAGGAAATCACCGACCAGATGATGGAGCTGACGCTCCTCGTCGGAGAGTTGGTGGACCGTGCGCGGGTTGACGAAAGCACGTTGGGGAGAGGAGATTCCCTCTAAATCGGACGTCTGACCAGCGACTTTGTTGCATTCGTAATTGAAGCAATGGAAGGAGCGCTGGTAATGTGGGGCAATTGTGAAGTTTTTGGGTATAGCTGGAATGTGGCGCGAACCGTGGGGTTTGCTGGGCGGGGGCCTTTGGAGGACGAGAGGGATTCAGTGGTCAAGCAAGCACGCGCCGAGCTGACTCGGCAGCAAATCGTTGCCGGCGCGGCCGCGCAGTTCGAGAAGACTGGTTACGGCAGCACCAGCATGGCCGACATAGTCTCGGGGGCCGGTACTACCAAGGGCGCGTTGTATTTCCATTTCGCGTCGAAGGACGAGCTCGCGCAGTTCATCATTGCCGAACAGCATCGGCTCTCGATCGAGTCGGTGCAGGCGATTTCCGCGACGGGCAAGGACCCGTTGGAACAGATGATCATGCTCACGCACGAAATGGCACGCCAGATTGTCGACGAGCCGATCGTTCGCGCGGGCATTCGCCTCACGCTGGAACTGAGCACGTACGAGGGGCCGGTGGAACCGTACGCCGAATGGATCTCGGCAATCACCGATCTCACCGCCAGGGCTCAGGCGGAAGGTGAAATCCGAAAATCGGTCAGCGCAGAATCGTTCGGCAGGTTCATGCCCTCGGCATTCACGGGGGTACAGCTGGTTTCGAACGTTCTCACCCGACGCTCGGATCTTCCGGATCGTGTCGACGAGATGTGGCAGATCCTGCTTCCGGGGATCGTCAGCGACGAACTTTCCGGTGACATCGAGCGCCTCGTCAAGTCGCGGTGGACTCCGGCGGCGGCGTAGCCTGCGGGACATGGCCGTCACGCGGATAGTTTCGGATCTGTCGAGTAGTTCGCTCGAGGCCGCGCAGCGCTTCTACACCGAAGTGCTGGGCCTCGAAGTTGTCATGGATCACGGGTGGATCGTGACGTTGGCTTCGCCGACGGATCCGTCATTGCAGATCAGCGTCATGACGCACGACGCTCATGCGCCCGTAGTACCGGACGTCTCCGTCGAGGTGGACGATCTCGACGCGGCGTACGAGGCCGCGGTGCAGCGCGGCGACACCATCGTCTATCCCGTCACCGAGGAGCCGTGGGGTGTACGCAGGTTCTTCGCTGCCGACCCCGACGGCCACGTGGTCAACATCCTCAGCCACCGACGCGAGCAATGATGGCGTCCCGCCCGGGCGGGCTGACGTACCTCGAGGTGGGCGCAACGTCAGGCGTTCTCCCCGCCGGCTATCACCACGTTCACGAGAGCGCGACGGTCGGATCCGGACGGGAGGATTTCGAGGTTGCCGCTCGAACCGTCGCGAATTGGGGAATGCACCGCGGAGCCGGACTGGCCGTACGGACGGCAGCCCCGACCGCCGTGGCGGGTCAGGATGCGACCTTCGGACTCGGTCCGGTAACTATCCCCGTTCGGATCGTCTATGTCGTAGACGAACCCAATCGCAAGGGCTTCGCGTACGGAACCCGCGCGGGCCACCCCGAATGCGGGGAGGAATTGTTTGTCGTCCAGTTCGACGAGGCCAGCCAAGCGGTTCGTATCGAGATCGTTGCGTTCTCCAAGCCCGGAACGTGGTGGGTGCGTCTCGGCGCTCCGATCGGACGTCGAGTACAGGCGTTTGTCACGCGCCGCTACATCCGTGCCGTCCGCCAGAGCGTCGCCCGATCGCGGGTCTGACCCGTTGTAGGCGTCAATTCAATCCAGCGTACGAATGCAATCCCGACACGACGTAGTTGATCGCAAACATGTTGAAAAGCATGGTGGCGAGCGCAGCAACATTGATCCATGCCGCACGCATGTTCTTCAACCCGGCGGTAGCGCGCGCATGGAGGTACGCGGCATAGAGAACCCAGGAGATGAACGAGACCGTCTCCTTGGGGTCCCAGCCCCAGAAACGTCCCCACGCGGCCTCCGCCCAGATCGCCCCGCAGATCACCCCGATGCTGAACAACGGGAACCCGACGACCGTTGTTCGGTAGGCCACGCGGTCAAGCAATTCGGATGACGGCAGTCGTGCCGCAATCCAACGCAACGCGCGTTTCTTCGACTGCGGGCCCACCTCGGCAATCATGAAAAGTGCGCTGACCGAACTTGCGAACGTAAGGATGCCGGAGGCGGCGACGATGATCGTGACGTGCACGCCGATCCAGTACGAACGAAGAGCGGGTACGACCGGCGCTGCCTCGGCATACATGCTTGCGGCGGCGACGAACAGAAGCACCACGGTGGGTGACAGAACGAAGATGGTCAACGATCGAATCGGGTACCGGCGCAGAATGACCAGCCAGCATGCCACCAATGCCGCGCTGAGGAAAAGCGCGTACTCGTAGAGGTTTCCGAGAGGCCATCGGTGCGTCGAGATGCCGCGAAGTGCAAGCGCGGTGACGTTGAGGACCAGGGCGACGACGATGAGAGACATGGCAGCGCGACCCGCACGATGGGCGCGGGTTCGATTCGGCAGCAATGCGATCCGGCCGGGCAATGCAGGATTCGATGCACTTCCGGCATGTGCGAGTGCCGGTCGCACCGTGGCAGAGAGGGGTGTGCTGGAGAAGTCGACGACGGAAAGAACCAGGGCGAGAACGTAAATCGCGAAAGACGACGCGAAGGCGTAGTCGCTGTACTGCGCGAGAACTGGATCGACCGACATCAGACTCCTCATAACGACCGGTTGGTTGTCATTTGGAATCTACTACACACGATCGTAGAACTGGCAGGGCCGTCTGTCGGATCAGTGGCCCGGAAAATGATTGGACGAGCTTCGGTTGGGGTTGATAGCTTGTGCGAGACCGTGACAACACGCCAGGAGGTGAGACCCATGAACGCTGTAACCATGTGGGTGCTCCCACTCGTGTTCACGGATCGGCGATTGACGTAGGTGTCGCCGGGAGCGCCTCGAGTAGGCAATCCCGAAAGGTAACACCATGCAATCCAATTCTCAGACCATCGAATTCACTTCCGAGACAACGTCGAACGGGGTCGTCGAACGCCATTTCATTCTGGACGACATCACCGGTGTGCTCTGGTCACCCGCGTCCGGATCTGTCGAATCACCCCTTCTGCTGTCCGGGCACTCCGGCGGCATGCACAAGAAGGCACCAGGACTGGTTGCCAGCGCACTCCACAGTGTGAGCTCCCACGGGTTCACAGTCGCCGCGATCGACGCGCCCGGACACGGCGACCGCCCGCGGAACACACAGGACGAACAGTGGGTCGAGGCGATCCACCAGGCTAGGGCGGCCCACGAGCCGATCGCCCCGATCGTCGTCGAGTACAACCGATCGTTGGCGGAGCGTGCAGTGCCGGAATGGCAGGCGACCATCGACGCTCTGCAAACGCTGCCCGACGTCAACGCCGACGCTCCGATCGGCTTCGGCGGCGTGTCGCTAGGGGTCGTGACCGGGCTCATGTTGGCCCCGGTCGAATCCAGGATCGCTGCCGTGAGCTTCGGGGGAGTTTTTGTGGACGACTCCCTCATCGAAGCGGCACGAAAGCTCGCGGTCCCGGTCGAGTACCGGATCCCTTGGGACGACAAGGATTACGACCGCACGTCGGGGATAGCGTTGTTCGATGCCTTCGGCTCGAAGGAGAAGACGCTGCACGCCTACTCGGGCAGGCACTATCCGGTGCCCGACTACGAGCGAGACAGTTCGGCTCGGTTCTTCGCCCGCCACCTCGGCGGGAGCGGTGGCGCTCCTGTGAGCTGACGTGAACTCGTATCGGCGTCCGGCCTGTGTCGGACGCCGATACGATCTCGACCAGGTTTCGTTTCTCAGCAAGACCCGAAGTAGTGGCGTCACCGAATCCTGCATCGATTTGACCGAAGCTTTTCAGATGATCATTTTTGTGGCGCTCGCGATGGTGGCGATTTCGATCCTTCGCTCGCTAGTAGCCGTCCAGCTTGGCCATTTTTGCTGAGGCGCTCGATGGCGACATATGTCCTTACGGTCCGCCGGGCGGAAAGAACTTGTTCGTGATCCAGTTCGATGCTTCGATCTCGTCGAGGGTTGTCCGGAGACTTCGGTGGCTAATGCTCGTGCTGTGCCGAGTGTCCGGTCAATACCGAACATCGAACAAGACTGGAAACTTTCTCGTGTCCGACCTGAGGCGACGACATGTCTTTCAACCGCGCATTTCCAGCCATGCGTCGACTAACCGTCCGATACCTGACCCGGGGGCGGTACTTGAGTGGTCCGATATCGCACGGCGACTGCACCCGACTGGAACTCGTGGCGATCGACGAGTTCGAGTTGGATGCGCTCACGCAGACCGGCGAGCAACGTCGGTCCGTGTCCGGCGAGGACCGGTTGCACAACGAACTCGTACTCGTCGATCAGTCCCAGGTCTGCCAATGCCAGGGGGAGTGTTACGCCGCCAACCCACAGGCCTTCGCCGGGCTGCTCCTTGAGCCGTCGAATCACTGGCCCCAAGTCGCCTTGCACGAGTTCGGCATTCCAATCGACCCCGCTCAGCGTGTTCGACACGACGTACTTCTTCGCCCGGTCCATGGCCTGGGCGAACGGGATCTCCCACTCGTCCATCCAGTCAGGCCATGTGCCCGTTGCGGGCCGCCGCCACGCCGACTCCATCATCTCGTAGGTCACCCGGCCGAACAGCAAGGCATCGGCTCGTTCCATCTGAGCGGTCCAGTAGCGCATCGACTCCTCGTCGGGTGGGAGCCCCGCCTCGTGATGGCAGCAGCCGTCGAGTGTGACGTTGATCGAGTATCGAAGTGGTCTCATCTCGTTGTTCTCCCCTGATAGGCGCAGAGTGACAGCACCGGACCGTACTCAGACTACTGCCGGGCCGTCGGTGTAGATCAGGTTCGGGACCTGGAGTCACGCGGGGGTCGACCGAACAGTAACCAGACGAGCGCACCGAGTACAGGCACCGCGATCACCAGTGCCGACCACCAGAATTTGCCGCCCGAGCGTTCGAAGTCAGTGCGCACGATCGCCACGAGCGCGCTAATCGTGATGAAGATCCAGGCAAGAACGAAGGCGGTGAAGGTGATGTCCATCCAAAGCGGAATGGTGGGGTTGTGGGTCGATTCGTTCACGCTTCCAAACCACTTTCGACGACTGTGCCTTGATGAAACAACACGCTCCATCGATTCTCGGTGAACCGCCAGATGGATGATCGCTCGGTAACTCGTTGCGCTTGCACCAGCCGGTAAGTCACCAGATACGTGTCAGGTGCAATCCGGCTCAGCGCGGGTCGGTCAACCCTCCACCCGAGTTCGGCGGCGTCGTTCACCTCGCCGCGGAGTCGCCGGCTCGCGACTGCCGACTGCACGTAGTCGCGGGTGTATCGAGCGCCGGAGGCTCCGATCTCCCGGAACTCCGGGTCGACGACCGCATCGAACTCGGCGCTTGACATCGCTACTCGAGTTCGGTGAAACAGAGGTTCGAACTCCATGAGCTCGTCGAGAATCAGGCGCAACTCGTCCGGGGCCGTCACGACTGCTCCGAGAACTGCGCCCTCATCTCGATCCCTATCTCCGCGTGGCGCAGGAGGAAGGCCTTCTCGTCATAACCCTTGCGCCGCAACCAGAGAGTGACCTCGCTGTTGCATTTGCTCGCATTGCACGAGCGGCAAGCCGGTGCGATGTTGTCGAGTGTGTAGCGCCCACCGCGGGAGATCGCCAGCACGCAGTCACGTTGCGGCGACTCGTCCGGCTCGCCGCAGTACGCGCAGCCACCCCAGGCCGCTTTGAGCGCGGACCACTGCTCGACGGACAGGTCGTGCTCCATCAGATCCATTCGGCGTTTGCGCCTACGCGCGTATCTGGCTTTCCGGGTCCGGTTGACGGGCATGAGGTCATGCTATCGCTGTGCGATGTTCACTCCGGGTAGCGCCGCGGGGTGAACACCTGACGGCCCGAACCGGTTTCGACGACCGTCGTCATCGAGGAGCCGACGATCAGCAGAGTCCGCATGTCGATCTCGGAAGGCTCGAGCTCTCCGAGGGTCACGACGCGAACTGATTCCTCGGCACCGGCAACATCGCGGCCGATGACGACGGGAGTCTCGGGGGAGCGGTGCTCGAGCACGAGGTCCTTCATGGCTTGGACCTGCCACGTCCGGGACTTCGACGCCGGGTTGTAGACCGCAAATGCCATGTCTGCGGCTGCAACTGCCGAAATGCGGCGCGCGACGACATCCCACGGCTTGAGGCGATCAGACAACGAGAGCACCGCATAGTCGTGCCCGAGGGGAGCGCCGACGCGACTGGCGACAGCGTTTGCCGCCGTCATGCCGGGAAGGATGCGGACCGGGACCCCGCGCCACTGGTCTTCGGCGGCAACTTCGAGAACTGCTGCAGCCATGGCGAATACACCGGGATCTCCCGATGAGACGACAGCTACACGGGCGCCGTTCTTCGCGAGGTCCAACGCCATCGCGGCGCGTTCCGCTTCGACGCGGTTGTCGCTGGAATGGCGACGCTGGCCCGGACGCGTCGGCACGCGATCGACGTACGGGCCGTAGCCGACGAGGTCGGTGGCCAACGAAAGCTCATGCGCCACTTCGGGTGTGGTCCAGGCGGTGTCGCCCGGTCCGAGTCCGACCACGACCACCTCGCCGCGAGACTCGGTTGCAGGTCGAGGGTTGTTCGACGGGCTCGGAACGATGGCGATCGAGAAGTACGGAACTCCGTCCGGGTCGACGTCGGCGGCGGATTCGACGCGTTGACGTGTGGTGCTCGCACGCTCGACGTAGTGCGCTTCGCCCAGTCGGCCGGAATCCTCGAGCGATTGCAGGACTGGCGGGAACGTGCGTCCGAGCTTGAGAATGGCTGCGGCGTCGGTTTCCTTGAGCCGCCTGGTCAGCTCGGCCTGCGGCAACGTTCCGGGCAGGATCGTCAGGATCTCTTCACCCTCGACCAGTGGCTTTCCGAGTGCAGCAGATGCCGCGCTGACGGAGGTGACGCCGGGAATCACTTCGGCGTCGAAGCGATCGGCCAGTCTCTTGTGCATGTGCATGTAGGAGCTGTAGAAGAGCGGATCGCCGGCGGCGAGCAACGCGACGGTTCGACCGGCCGCGAGGTGAACTGCCAGCCGTTCGGCAGCTGCTTCGTAGAACTCGTCCATCGCGCCCTGGTATCCGCCGGGATGATCAACGGTCTCGGTGGTCACGGGGTAGACGAGGTGTTCTTCGATCTGTCCTTCGCGCATGTACGGCGCTGCAACTCCGCGGGAGATGCTCTTGCCGTGCCGCGCGGAGTGGAAGGCAACCACATCTGCCTCGCCGATGACGCGGGCGGCCTTGACGGTCACCAATTCGGGATCGCCGGGGCCGATACCGACACCCCAGAGCTTGCCTGCACTCATTCGACTTCGCTCGCAATCGCATTGACGACGGCGGCGGTGATCGCGCTGCCGCCGCGTCGGCCGCGGAGAACGAGATGATCGATCCCGCTGGCGTGTTCGATGAGGGCTTCCTTCGACTCGGCAGCGCCGATGAAGCCGACCGGACCTCCGACGATGGCGGCCGGACGGGGCGCTCCGGCTTCGATGAGGTTCAGGAGATGGAACAGTGCGGTGGGTGCGTTTCCGATCGCGACAACAGCGCCCTCGAGCTTGGCTCCCCACAGTTCGAGAGCAGCCGCCGAGCGAGTGTTGTCGATGGTCGACGCCAGCACGGGAACCCGCGGATCGCCGAGGGTGCAGATGACGTCGTTGCCGGCGGGCAGACGCTTGCGCGTGATGCCGGCAGCCACCATCTGGGCGTCGCAGAAAATCGGCGCGCCGTCGCGCAGAGCTGCGCGCGCAGCCGAGACGACACCGGGTGTGAAGGCGACGTCGTCGACGAGATCGACCTGGCCACTTGCATGAATCATGCGCACTACAGCTTGCGAGACATCCGCCGGGAAACGGCTCAGGTCGGCTTCGGCCCGAATGGTGGCAAAGGACTGGCGATAGATTTCCGCGCCGTCACGGATGTACTCGATCATGTGCCACACGATAGAGGCATCACCGATCGGCCGGATTCACCCGGTAACCGTCGCCCGTCGCAATCACATCCGCTACGTCCCCGCGGGGACGTCCACAACTGCGGTCGCACCCGGCCCAGTGCTGGCGCCCGACAACGGGAAGTTCTGCCTGCTCGACGGCGGTGATCGCGTCGGTGCGCACATCGGCGAGCGACTTCTCGCATCCCGGACTTCCGGTGCAGGCGGTGACCTCGAGCCACGGTGAGTTCTCGTCGAAGATCAACCCCATGGGTGCCAGCACCCGGACTACCTGCTCGGCTGCCCATTCGTCGAGGTCGAAGATATGCACCGATCGCCACGGCGTCACGACGACGGGCTTGTCGACGGCGGCGAGGAACTCGGCCAGCCGAGCGTCGAGCAGCCCGAATCGCAGGCCGCCGCCCAGAGTTACGGTCCCGTCGCGCTGCTCGAGCCAGCCGATAGTGGGCCGTGCATCCGGCGTGAGGTCCGCCGCAACGGTGGACTCGGCGCTCAGACCCAGCTGCTCGAGGGTGCGTTCGATTCCGTCCGGAACCTCGGCCAGGCGCCAGTGCTTGTCGCGGACGTCGAGGAATGAACGAGCCGCCGCGAGGAGCAATTCGACGGCGTCGTCCGCCTGTACACGATGAGTGGTGCGGTGACCGGCGAGCACCAGTGAATGCTCGGTGGCGCTGCGCGCATGGAGTCCGAAATCGCCCCGTAGCCCGGTGATGTCTCCGCGCCCGTCGTCGAGGGTGAACAGGGTTCGCCCTGGCAGATCTGCCAATGCTTGATCCGCTTGGATCGCCGAATCGAGACGGTGGACCAGTTCACGAATGTCGGCGACGCCCCCGATACGGCCGGACAGTGGGGACGCGAGGATGTTGCGCACTCGTTCGTGCGTCGCGGACGGCAGCAGACCGGCCGAAGCGATACGCGCCGCGAAGGCTTCGGGGTCCGAGACCGAGCGCAGTTGTACGTTGCCCCTCGAGGTGAGTTCCATCTGCCCGTTGCCGAGATCGCGCGCTGCGTCGGCGAGCGTCTGCAATTGGACCGGGGTGAGGAGTCCGCCGGGTAGGCGCACGCGTGCCAGTGCGCCGTCGGCGGCGTGGTGAACTTGCAGTGCACCCGGGCACGCGTCTGGCTGTGAACGGTCCGTGGGCATGGCTCCAGGGTACGACCTGTCATGAGTGCCTTCTGCGGACCGGTAGCATCACCACCACCAGTGACGGCAGTTGAGGAAACCGGTGAGAGTCCGGTGCGGTCGCGCCACTGTGAGTGTTGCTCGAGCGGGACGTGTTTCCGCTCGGAAACACGAGTCAGACCCTCAACCGCCGTCGATGACAGATCTGTGCCACGGGGCGCGAAACCCCAGGAAGGCTTCACCCGTGATTCTTCTGCTCTCCACGTCCGACACCGATCTGCTGAGCGCCCGCGCCAGCCAGGAAGCCGGCGACGGCGTCTCCTATCGCTGGGCCAACCCCTCACGCTTGCTGGTCTCGGAGGACTTGCCGCCCTTGCTCGACGGCGTCGACCTCGTGATCGTTCGTATCCTCGGCAGCCGTCGCAGCTGGGAAGACGGCCTGGACATGGTCCTCGCCTCCGGACTCCCCGTAGTCGTTCTCGGCGGCGAGCACGCGCCGGACGCCGACCTCATGGAGTGCTCGACGGTTTCCGCCGGCGTTGCTGCCGAGGCGCACAACTACCTGGCCGAGGGTGGCGCACAGAATCTGGCACAGCTGCACCACTTCCTGTCCGACACCGTCCTGCTCACCGGCCACGGGTTCGAGCCGCCGGCCCACCTGCCTTCCTGGGGCATCGCTGATTTCGCGCCCGATCCCGACTCGGCGAGCGGTCCGGTCATCGCAGTTCTGTACTACCGCGCTCAGCATTTGGCCGGCAACACCCGGTACATCCAGGCGTTGTGCGACGCGGTCGCCGAGGCCGGTGGCACCGCGCTGCCGATCTACTGCGCATCTCTGCGAACCGCAGAAGCCGAACTTCTGAGCACGCTCCGCCGCGCCGACGCCATGGTCGTGACAGTTCTTGCTGCCGGTGGCACGAAGCCCGCGACCGCGTCCGCCGGTGGCGACGACGAAGCCTGGGATGTCGCCGCACTCGCTGCGCTCGACGTCCCCATCCTGCAGGGCCTGTGCCTGACCAGTAGCCGCGCCACCTGGGACGAGAACGACGACGGACTGTCGCCTCTCGACGTCGCGACCCAGGTCGCGGTGCCGGAATTCGACGGCCGCATCATTACCGTCCCGTTCTCCTTCAAGGAAATCGACTCCGACGGACTGTCCACGTACGTCCCCGACGTCGAGCGCGCCGCCCGTGTCGCCGGGATCGCGGTCCGTCACGGCAAGCTGCGCCACATTCCCACCACCGAGCGTCGCGTTGCTCTGATGCTCTCGGCGTACCCGACCAAGCACGCCCGCATCGGCAACGCCGTCGGTCTCGATACTCCGGCGAGCGCAATCGACCTGCTCACCGAAATGCGTTCTGCCGGTTACGATCTCGGTCCGGTCGACGGTCCGGACGCAGTTCCCGGCCTGGCGGCGAAGGACGGCGACGCGCTGATCCATGCCCTGATCGCGGCCGGCGGACAGGATCCCGACTGGCTCACTGCCGAGCAGCTCGAGGGCAATCCGATCCGCATCTCGGCAGCGAAGTACCGCGAATGGTTCGCCACCCTGCCCGAGGAACTGCGCAGCGGTGTCGAAGAGCACTGGGGCGCAGCGCCCGGAGAGCTGTACGTCGACCGCTCGCAGGACCCCGACGGCGAAATTGTCATCGCGGCACTGCGATTCAACAACATCGTCCTCATGGTCCAGCCGCCGCGGGGATTCGGTGAAAAGCCCGTCGCGATCTACCACGACCCGGATCTGCCGCCGAGCCACCACTACCTCGCGGCCTACCGCTGGATCGCTGCAACACCGGACAACGGCGGATTCGGCGCCGACGCCGTTGTGCACCTCGGCAAGCACGGAAACCTCGAATGGTTGCCCGGCAAGACACTCGGCATGTCGAGCAACTGCGGCACCGACGCGGCCCTGGGCGACCTGCCGCTGATCTACCCGTTCCTCGTCAACGACCCGGGTGAAGGAACACAGGCAAAGCGTCGCGCCCACGCGACTCTCGTCGATCACCTGATCCCGCCGATGGCCCGCGCCGAAAGCTACGGCGACATCTCCCGTCTCGAGCAACTGCTCGACGAGCACTCCAACATCTCCGCACTGGACCCGTCCAAGCTGCCGGCCATTCGCCAGCAGATCTGGACGCTGATGCGGGCGGCCAAGATGGACCACGACCTCGGCCTCGCGGAGCGTCCCGAAGAAGACGTGTTCGACGACATGCTCCTGCACGTCGACGGTTGGCTGTGTGAGATCAAGGACGTCCAGATCCGCGACGGTCTGCACATTCTCGGCCGCGCACCCGAGGGCGACGCCGAAATCGAACTGGTCCTGGCCATGCTCCGTGCCCGTCAGATGTGGGGCGGCGAACAGAGCGTCCCTGGTCTGCGCGAAGCTCTCGGGCTCAGCGAAGACGGCGACGAGTCCCGCAACCGTGTCGACGACGTCGAGGAAAAGGCGCACGCTCTGGTTCGCGGCATGTACGACGCCGACTGGAACCCCGCTGCGGCAGAACAACTCAGCGACGACGAGACCATCGTGAAGATCCTTCAGTTCGCGGCCACCGAAGTGGTTCCACGCCTCCGGCAGACGAACAACGAGATCAAGCAGGTCCTGCACGCGCTCGACGGCGGCTTCATCGCCGCCGGCCCGAGTGGGTCACCGCTGCGCGGCCTGATCAACGTGCTTCCCACCGGTCGTAACTTCTACTCCGTCGATCCCAAGGCAGTTCCCTCACGACTGGCGTGGGAGACCGGTCAGGCGATGGCCGAGTCGCTCGCCGCTCGATATCTCGCCGATCACGGCGAGTACCCGCGCTCGGTGGGTCTGTCCGTGTGGGGTACCGCCGCCATGCGTACCTCCGGCGACGACATCGCCGAAGTGTTCGCGCTCCTCGGTGTTCGCCCCGTCTGGGACGAAGCAAGCCGACGCGTCGTCAACCTCGAAGTCATCGATCTCGACGAGCTCGGCCGTCCGCGCATCGACGTCACCGTCCGCATCTCCGGATTCTTCCGTGATGCGTTCCCGCACGTGCTCGCACTGCTCGACGACGCCGTTCAGCTGGTCGCCGCATTGGACGAGACGGACGAGCAGAACTACGTGCGCGCCCACGCGCAGGCCGACCTTGCCGAGCACGGCGATGCCAGGCGTGCGACCACCCGCATCTTCGGTTCGAAGCCCGGAACTTACGGCGCCGGCCTGCTGCAACTCATCGACTCCAAGACCTGGCGCGGTGACGACGACCTCGCCGAGGTGTACACCAACTGGGGCGGCTTCGCGTACGGCCGTGGCCTCGACGGAATCCCGGCAGCCGACGACATGCGCAGTGCATACCGTCGAATCAACGTGGCGGCCAAGAACACCGACACGCGTGAGCACGACATCGCCGATTCGGACGACTACTTCCAGTACCACGGCGGCATGGTTGCCACCGTGCGCGCGCTGACCGGAAAGTCGCCCGAGGCGTACATCGGCGACAGCACTCGGCCGGAATCGGTTCGCACACGCACACTTTCGGAAGAGACCGCACGTGTCTTCCGGGCGCGCGTGGTCAATCCCCGCTGGCTCGACGCGATGCGCCGTCACGGGTACAAGGGTGCCTTCGAGATGGCGGCCACGGTCGACTACCTCTTCGGGTACGACGCCACCACCAACGTGGTCGCGGACTGGATGTACGAAAAGCTCGCCGAGACCTACGTTCTGGACGAGCAGAACCAGAAGTTCATGACGCAGTCCAACCCGTGGGCCTTGCACGGAATCGCCGAGCGGCTCCTCGAAGCCGCCGAGCGCAACATGTGGGAGCACCCCGAGCAGAAGACACTCGACGGCTTGCGTCAGGTGTACCTCGAAACCGAAGGCGAGCTCGAGGGGGAGTAGACCTCGAGCATCACCTGCAGATCCGGGCGCTGAAGTGAGTCAGCGTCCGGACTTGATGATCTGAGCGATGTTCCGCTCCGCCAGAGCAGTGATGGTCAGTGACGGGTTGACGGTGCCGGTGCTGCCCGGAATAGCGGCGCCGTCCATCACGTACAGGCCGTCGTAGCCCTTGACTCGCCCGTAACCGTCGGTGGCCTTGCCCAGAACCGCACCGCCTAGGGGATGCGCGGTGAACGAGGAATTGACGTCCTTCGCGAACGGCAATGCCGACGGCAGCGTGGTGCCGGCGAAGGCCATCTTGTTCTGGACGGCGCGTAGTGCCTCGACGGTGGCGTCGTTGCCGTTCTTCGGCCAGTTCAGCACCACCCGATCGGAGCCGCCGTCGTAGGCGAAGTCGGCGCGCTGCGAGTCGAGGGTCATCCCCAATGTTCCGAGCATGCCGATGTTGACGGGTAGGCCGGGGACGTACCAATTTTCCAGGGAGAGTGGCATTCCCGACTCGTCGACGATGCGTGATGCCGACGGTGAGGCTTGCGCAGTGCCGTCACTGAAGCCGAACGAGCGCACCATCCCGGCGTCGCCGTTCGTTCCCCAGCCCTTACCGACGTGTTCGTTGAGGTTGGGCAGCGCGCCCGTCGCCTGGGCGCGTACCAGCAGTTCGGAGGTGCCGATCGAGCCGGCGCCGAGGAACAGACGGTCACAGGTAAGAGTCTTCCGGGCCAGAACGCCACCCGTCGGATCCGTCGATTCGACGTCGACGACGTAGCGTCCATCACGTTCGCGACTGATCGCGAGCACCTGATGTCCGTAACAGACGGTGGCTCGTCCGGTGGCTTCGGCGGCAGGAATGTAGTTCTGTGTGAGGTCGAACTTCGCGCCGTTGGAGTTACCCATGTTGCTGTCACCGACAGTGGCCGAGGCTCGGGTTCGGCCGTCGAGTTCTGAGCGCACCACGTCCCAGTTCCAGATCCCGTCGATCCGCTGCGGATCGAATCCGGCACGACGAGCGTCCTGATCCCAACGACGCGAGTGACCGAAGTTCGGGGTTTGGTAAATGTCTTCGGGCAACGGGCTCAGACGCAGCATCTGGTGCACTTTGGGGTACCAGGTGGACGCCATCTCGTCGTAGTCGAGGGAGTTGCCGAAGACTGCGTCGAAGAATCGGCGCTCGGGCGCGATCATCACGCCGGTGAAGATGATGGAACCACCGCCGACTGCAGCGCCGCGCCAGACCGAGATGTGTTGGTAGTCGGTGGCATCGAGGACGCCGCTGAAGTAGTCGCACGCCACGGGGAGTCCGGTGAGGTTGGTGAACGATGTTCGCCGGAAGACTCCGCGGCCGTCGGCCAGCATGTCGGAGGTGTGAATCTCCCGTTGCGGATCATGCGGCCACCGAAGTCCGCGTTCGAGGATGGTGATCTGGGTGCCGCTCTGCGCCAACCGGAGGGCGGTGGCGCTTGCGCCGAATCCGGACCCGATGACGATGGCTTCGGAATGCTCCGGGGGAGTAGGAGATGGTGCGAACAACTCGGGGACGAGCGCGCGGTAGTGATCAGCACCCATCGGGAGCGCCCGCAGTGGTGCGGGGGTGGCGTGGCTGGTCGACGTCGACATGAGCGGCGCCGCGGCTGCAACTGCCGCCCCCGCCCCGGCGGCTTTGAAAAAGTCACGACGCTGCATGTCACGGCGCTGCATGTGTAAGTTCGACTCCCCAGTTCGACGGTTTGCCTCAGAATAACTCGAGATGGAGTTCGGGGACGAAACGGCGTATCCGACGTCATGAAGAACCGGATAAAACGTGCATAAGTGGCACTTCCTGGGTGGTACTGATCGGTCACCAGATAGTCGCGGAATCTTGTCGGTGTTCAGCGAGAGGCGCTCGCACCTATCCTCGAGGAGTGAACCCCGACTTCAAGCGCGTCTCCGAGGCCAAGTACGTCCTACTCACGACCTTCCGCAAGGATGGAACTCCGGTGGCGACTCCACTCTGGGCCGCGCCGGACGGCGACAAGCTCCTGATGTGGACCGTCACCGATTCCTACAAGGTCAAGCGCATCAGGCGAAACCCGTCGGTCACCGTCGCTGCGTGTGACGCTCGGGGAAATCCCAAGGGTGAACCGGTGGCCGCCGTCGCCGAGATCCTCGACGGACCGGGCACCGATCATGCTCGCGACGCGATCGCGCGTCGCTACGGAATCCTCGGCTGGATCACCATGAAAGGCAGTCTCCTTCGCCGCGGCAAGACCGGAACGATCGGACTTGCCATCACTGCAGCCTGACCGCGCGTCAGTTGCCGAGCAGATCGTCCAACGCTGAGTCGAAGCGCGGATACGTGAAGGGGAAGCCTTTGTCGGCCAACACTTTCGATACGGCATGACGACCCGTCAGGCCCAGGGCAGCGTCGCTGCGAAGAAGGAACGCGCCGATTCTGACCATGAAAGCGGGCGTCGGCGGCGCAGGTGGCCGGTGAAGGTGCTTGCGCAGCCCGGCCATCAGTTCTGAGTTTCGGACGGGATCCGGAGCAGTCGCGATGACCACGCCCGAGGCAGCCGAATCGGGTTCGAGTGCCCAGCGCACGATCGACAGCCAGTCCTCGATGTGAATCCAACTGGTCCACTGCCTACCCGAGGCGACGCGTCCGCCCAGTCCGAGACGCACGAGCAACAGCAGTCGCTCGAGCGCCGGTGTGCCCTTCTCCAACACGACACTGGTTCGCAGGATCACTACTCGTGACGTGTTTGCTCCCTCGACCGCTGCCTCCCAGTCCTTTGCGACGTCGGTCATCTGAGGTGGCCCGTCAGCGAGTGGGGAAGCCTCGTCGAGCCGGGTCTCTCCGGCGTCGCCGTAGATCGCGAGCGTGCTCGCCTGGATCCACACCGGAACAGGGTTCGCCAGTAGTTTCGACGCTTCGACCAGCGCGCGGGTCGGATCGACTCGGGAACTGGTGAGTAGTGCGATGTTTGCCGGTGTGGGTCGGCGATCGACCAACTCGCCGGCCAGATTGATCACCGATGCGCCGTCGAGTTCTCCCGCCCAGTCGCCCACCGTGACGCCGTCCCACTGAACCTGCCTGTGCCTGCCGGGTTTCGGTGAGCGAGTCAGGACCACGACGTCATATCCGCGGTCCGCGAGATCGTCGCTGATTCGGCGGCCGAGAGCGCCGGTGCCGCCGGCGATCACGACCTTCGTCATCACTGCGCCTGGCTGACCGAGGACATGTGGAAGTCGGGAATCCGCATGGGCGGCATGGCCGTGCGGGTGAACCAATCTTTCCACTCCCGGGGAAGCGTGATCTCGGTGCGTCCAGCCTCGGTGACCCGCCGCAGGAGATCGAGCGGACTCTCGTTGAAACGGAAGTTGTTGACGGCACCGACGATCTTGCCGTCCTCGATCAAATACACCCCGTCACGGGTGAGTCCGGTCAACAGCAGCGTCGTGGGATCGACCTCACGGATGTACCAGAGGGTTGTGAGCAGTAGACCCTTCTCGGTACCTGCGATCATGTCCTCGATCGAGGTGTCGTCACCACCGGTCAGGATGAGATTGTCGCCGGGAACTGCGACAGGTCGACCGAATTCTCGTGCAGCGTGGCGCGGGTACGCCAGCGCATTGACGACGCCGTCTCGGACCCAGTCGACGGGTTCGATCTCCATACCGTTGTCGAACAGTGAGACGGATTCACTCGACGACGTCGTGATCACGAACGGCGCGGATTGCAAGCCCTCGGCGCCGGGGTCGGAGGTGAGTGTCAGTGGCAATCCGAGCTTCTCGCCGATCCGGGTACCACCGGTGGTGGAAAGTGCGGTGTGGCCCTCTTCGGCGCCGCGACCCTCCATGGTCCACATCAGATAGATCATCAGGTCCGCGACAGCCGACGGCGGAAGAATCGTCTCGTAGCGGCCGGCGGGCAGACTGACCGAATTTTCCGCCCAGTCGAGTCGAGTGGTCAACTGCGACAAGAGCTTCGGTATCGAGATATCGCTGAAATCGACGGTTCCGGATCCGACCCAGGCGCTGGCGTCGTCGCGCTTGCCGTTGATTTCCACGGAGCCGGTGGCCTGAGCCGTTCTACGTCGCACGCCCGTCGAAGTTCCGAGCCAGGTGGTGTGCAACTGGTGGTGAGCGAAGCCGAACAACTGGTCGCCGCCGTCGAAGCCCTTCGCCAGGTCGGCAGCCAACTGAGCAAAGACACCGATGTCGGTCAGGGCGGCCGGCAGGTCCCAGTCGGTCTCTGCCGCCGACTGCGTGATCAGGTCGGACGCGTCGTCAGCCGGAGTGGCTGTGCGCGCAGCTTCTTCGCTTGCCTGTACGAGTGCGGAAATCTGCTCCGGATCGACACTGCTGGAACTGACAGTGCCCACCTTCGCGATGTCACCCTCGCGCACGATCGAGATCACCGTCCACGTCCGGGACAGCGAAACTCCGTTGGTGGTCATCGAATTGTTGGCCCACCGCAGCGACGCCTCACTCGCATCGGTCACGATCACCAACGATTCGTCTACCGTCCTCGCGGCCAATGCACGCTCGACGACCTGCTGCGGATCGATCACTGCTGAGCCTCCGAACGAGTATTGAGGATGTTGACTCCGCGGAACAGAGCGGACGGGCAGCCGTGGCTGACCGCCGCAACCTGACCGGGTTGTGCCTTGCCGCAGTTGAACGCGCCCTGCAGGCGCCAGGTCGACTCACCGCCAACGGCTTCCATCGAGCCCCAGAAATCCGTCGTCGTCGCCTGATACGCCACGTCACGCACCTGACCGTCGAGCTTTCCGTCACGGATCTTGAAGAACCGCTGACCGGTGAACTGGAAGTTGTAGCGCTGCATGTCGATCGACCAGGACTTGTCACCGACGACGTAGATGCCGTTCTCGACTCGCGAGATCAGGTCTGCAGTCGAGGTGTCCGTAGAAGGGTCGGGGGAAAGCGAGACGTTGGCCATACGCTGGATGGGAACGTGATGTGCGGAGTCGGCGTACGAGCAACCGTTGGAACGCGTCAGCCCCAGCCTCGGCGCGAACACGCGGTCTAGTTGATACCCGACCAGTGTTCCCTCTGCCACCAGATCCCACCGTTGAGAGGCGACGCCGTCGTCGTCGAATCCGACGCTGGCCAGGCCGTGCTCTTCGTTACGATCGGCGGTCACGTGCATGAGTGGCGTTCCGTATTTCAGCGTTCCCAGCTTGTCCGGCGTCGCGAACGACGTACCGGCGTAGGCCGCTTCGTAGCCGATCGCCCGGTCGTATTCGGTGGCGTGTCCGATGGATTCGTGGATCGTGAGCCACAGATTGGTCGGATCGATCACGAGGTCGGTCGGACCCGCTTCGACGGTCGGTGCCTTGGTCTTCTCGGCCAGCCACTCCGGGATCTGCGCGAGCTCATCGCCCCAGTTCCATGTGCTCTCCGCCCCGAGGTACTCCCATCCGCGGCCTACCGGCGGCGCCAAGGTGCGCATCGATTCGAAGCTGCCGGCCGACTTGTCGACGGCAGTGGCCTCGAACTCGGGGTGTAGACGCACCCGTTGCTGGGTGATCGACGAACCGGCCAGATCCGCATAGAAAGTTTGCTCCTTGACCTGGAGGACACTCGCCGTGACGTGATCCACGCCGTCGGCGGCTTGAAGCCGTCCGGAGTAGTCGACCAGCAGCGCTACCTTGTCGGCCGTCGGTGTCGCGAAGGGATCTTCGAGGTACGGGGACACCCACGTCGCGTCGGCGTAGACGGGCTCGTCGGCAAGGGTGACCGGATCCCGATTGAGCGAGCGCAATGCCTTCGCAACCTCGACCGCTTGGCGTGCCAGCGCAGCCGCGACGTCAGGGGATACGTCGGCGTGCGAGGCGAATCCCCACGTGCCGTCGACGATCACACGGACGGCGACCCCGATCTCGTCTCCGTCGGACACAGCCTGAACTACGCCGTCGCGCAACCTGATCGACTGTGTGAGCACGCGGTGGACACGAACATCGGCGTGCTGGGCGCCGGCCGTTCTCGCTGCCGACAGCGCCGCATCAGCGACAGCTCGCAGCGGGAGGGCGAGGAAATCTGCATCGACATCTCGGGTGACGGTCACGCACACGACGCTAGCCGACGACCGCCGATCTCAGCCGAACTGCTGCCATCCGAGGCGAATCACCATGGCGATCACGACCACCAACAGCGTGATCCGCACGAATCCGGATCCCTTGCTCAGCGCCATCCGCGAACCGATGACCGCGCCGAGAACGTTGCACACCGCCATCGCCAAACCCAAACTCCACCAGACATGCCCGGTGACGGCGAAGTAGGCGAGCGCGCCGAAATTGGAACCGAGATTGATCACCTTCGCCATCGCTGCGCTCCGAACGAATTCGGTTCCGAGGAAGGTCGCGAAGCTGATGATGAGGAAGGTGCCGGTGCCGGGCCCGAGCAGACCGTCGTAGAGGCCGATGAGTCCGGCGGAGAGCAGCAGGACGAGGACGGTCTTGCGCTGCGTCGGACGATGGGTCGCGATCGTGGTGCCCAGCGTCGGACGCATTGTCACGAAGACGGCGACGGCGACGAGGACGACCATCACGATCGGAATGAAGTACTTCTTGTCGATCAGCGAAACGGCCGCCGCCCCGCACGCGGCCGTCACCGCAGCCAACGCGGCTGCCGGCGCCATCTGCCGCCACTCCATCGGGATTCGACGGGAGAACGTGTACACCGCAGCACTCGTCCCGGTGAAGGCCGTCAATTTATTGGTGGCCAGGGCCGCTTGCGGGGTCAATTGGGGTGCGACCAGAAAGAGCGCGGGCAACAGAATCAATCCGCCGCCGCCGACGACGGCGTCCACCCAACCCGCCGCCGTCGCTGCCGTCATCAGCAGTCCCCAATCAGCAATATCCACGGCGGTGACTCTTTCACAGCTGTGACACTCTTGAGCACATGCGGAGGTTCAGCCTGTGGCTGCGAGGAAAGCCGATGATCGCGGACAGCGCGCTGGCGCTCGTGTTCTTCGCGCTCGAGGTAGTCACGTTCGTCAGTTCGCCGCGTGAGGAGCGGTGGCCCCAGCTCGTCGTCGGATTTCTGATCTGCCTTCCCGTCGTGTGGCGTCGCAAATATCCGCGTGTGTCCGCTGCGTCCATATTGTCGATGTCGTACTTCGCGACCCTGATGATGTGGGCGACCGGGGATCCGGCTGCGGAACATCCAGGCCTGCTGGCGCTCGGAGTTTCGCTCTACACACTCGTCGCCTACGTCGATCGGCGTACCGGGGCGATATTCGCGTGCTTCCTTGCCCTGGACATGACTCTCTCGTTGCTCGTCATCCGCCAAGACGTGATCCTGACGATCATCATCGCGACGCTGCTCTATGCACTGGCCTGGATCACCGCCGAGTTCTTGAGCGCCCGCCGCGCCTACGACGAGGAAGTGGCCGCCAGACTCGAAGTGGCCGAATACGAACGGGATCGGCGTGCCGAGGATGCGGTGGCCACGGAAAGAACCCGAATCGCCCGCGAACTCCACGATGTCGTCGCCCACGCGGTCAGCGTGATGATCGTCCAGGCGGACGGCGCGTCGTATGCGGTCGATTCCAATCCCGCGTTGGCCAAGAAGGCGCTCGGCAACATCTCCAGCACCGGACGCGACGCCCTTGCCGAGCTTCGCCGGACCGTCTCGCTGCTGCGCACCGAGGTCAGTAGCGATTTGATGCCGCAACACGGAACGGCCGGCATCGCCAAGGTCGTCGAGATGATGCGTGCCGCTGGTCTCGGCGTGCGCCTCGAGCTGACCGGCGAGCTCGACGATGTCAGTCCATCGGTCAGCCTGGGCATTCATCGCCTCGTTCAGGAATCACTGACCAATGTCCTCCGCCACGCCGGCGCAAACCCGAAGGCCCGAGTCACCGTGCGCCGCACCGACACCGCGGTGCTGCTCGAGGTCGTCGACAACGGAACGTCGAGTTCGACCTTCTCCCACGGTTCGGGGAATGGACTGGTCGGAATGCGTGAGCGGGTGGCGGTACTGCACGGGACACTCGAGACCGGACGACGCCCCGACGGCAGTTGGCGTGTGTACGCAGAGTTGCCGCTCGAGATCCACGATTGATACCGGCTCGCCGCAATCGCATTGGCACCGACGTCTCAGGCCCGATAGGTTTACGCCGTGCCCATCACCGTGCTGCTAGTCGACGACCAGGAACTCATGCGGATGGGCCTGAACATGGTGCTCGAAGCACATGAAGACATCTCGGTTATCGGTGAGGCCGGTGACGGAGCCGCGGCGGTCGCAGCGGCGGTGGCGCTGAAGCCTGACGTCGTATTGATGGACGTGCGGATGCCGATTGTCGACGGAGTGAAAGCGACCGAGCAGATTCTTGCCTCCGGGATCGAATCCAGGGTCCTGGTGATGACGACCTTCGACCTGGACGAACACGCTCTCGGTGCCTTGCGCGCCGGAGCCAGCGGCTTCCTTCTCAAGGACACCCCGCCCGAGAATCTCGTGTCGGCAATCCGCAGCGTGGCAGCCGGTGACGCGGTTGTCTCCCCGAAGGTGACACGTCGTCTGCTGTCGAGGTTCATCGTGGACGGTCCGGCGCCGCGACGC
The DNA here is from genome assembly GCF_024436645.1 of Rhodococcus sp. T9N. Classification (NCBI taxonomy): domain Bacteria; kingdom Bacillati; phylum Actinomycetota; class Actinomycetes; order Mycobacteriales; family Nocardiaceae; genus Rhodococcus; species Rhodococcus sp. T9N. Next base: position 144,015 of record NZ_JAMSKS010000011.1, read on the forward strand.
GATCCGGTGGTTCTCGACGTCCTGACCGAACGCGAACGCGAAGTACTCGGGCACGTGGCCACGGGATTGTCGAACATCGAGATCGCACAGCAGCTGTACCTGTCCGAATCGACGATCAAGTCGCACGTCGGACGCATTCTCACCAAACTCGATCTGCGTGATCGTGTGCAGGCTGTGGTGCTGGCCTACGAGACCGGACTGGTGACTCCGGGCGCGTAGGCCAGCCGCCTGTCAGGCAGCGAGCGTTTCGCTCTGCTCAAGCATCAAAAGAGCCCACTGTTGGCAGCACGATGCAGGTCTTCCCGTCTGCGTAATCGACATTGCCGAACAGAGCGGCAAACACCTTGCCGTCACCGGTGTCGACGACCTTCGAGAGCAACGGCGTATCGAGTACGGGCAACTTCTCGTCCAACGGGACGATGCCGCCCTTGAACGTGCCGACGTTGATCCAGGCAACACTCAACCCGGAGGTCTTGGGTATGCCGACGTAACCCGGGATTGCCTGGAACCGGAGATGGTCGGCCTCGACCCACGGCGGCAACGGGAAGTTCGGACCGGCCTGTGCGGAGCTGAGGGTGACGGTGACGGGTTCACCGGCCACGCCACACCCGACCGTCGGTGCGGGGTACATGAACGACTGCGGCTTGGTGACGCCGATGTCCGGGAGATCGAGAGCGGTCGTGATCTGATCAGCGCCTGCCGTGCCGATCAACTGCTGAACAGCAGCAGAGGCTTCGGGGGAGATGGCTGCGGCCTGCGCGATCAGTGCGGCAATTCCTTCGGGTACCACCGGTTCTGCGGCCGCGGTTCCCGCGCTGATCATCGCGCTGCCGGCGGTGAGTGCCACGACGGCGGCAGTGCCGGCGATGGCAGCGGGAATGCGTCGGGCGAGTGTCTTGCCGGGGAGTCGGCTCATGTCGGGCTCCTTCATTTCATGAGGCCGGGAAATGCGGCCCGAAGTGACTTGACCATGCGCTGAGTCTCAACGTCAACTTGAGGTTTAGAATCGTTAGCGGAGCGTTAGTTAACGCCAGGCAAGTCGCACGTGCGTGAGAGAAGGCCCGTGTGACTCACGGCACCCACCTGTTTTGCACCTCTGCGTCGTTGTCGGGAGAAAAACCGGCCTCTCGAGCGTTGAACGAATAGACCGTCTGAAAGGGGACGTCATGATCGCCGCCGTATTTCTCCTCTACGTGATCGTCGAGATCGCAGCCTTGGTCATCGTGGGCAACGCCATCGGTGTCGCCTGGACAGTGCTGCTGTTTCTCGCCGGATCGCTTGTCGGATTGATCCTCATGCGCTCGCAGTGGCGACGGGTCATGGACGGGTTCCGTAAGGCCACGCGGGGTGAGGGATCGCCGTCACTGGCGGTCGCCGACGGCGCCTTGGTCGCGGCGGGCTCCGCGTTGATGTTCGTACCCGGACTCGTGACTTCGGTTCTGGGCCTGCTGCTTCTGATTCCGCCGACCCGCTGGGCGCTGCGCCCGCTTGCAGTGCTCCTGGCAGGTAAGCGCGCAGCAGCATTTGCCGCCGGTGGTGACGCCTTCGCCGGAACCGTCGGCTACGCGGCGCGGATGCGCGGAAACGGCGAGGTGATCGACGGCGAGATCATCGTCGAGACACCCGAAACCACCGAGTACGTCGCCAGCAACGGCAAGGAACTCGTCCTCGAGGGTGAGATTCTGGACACGGATACACCCACCCGTTCGCGGGGGCCGCAGTACTAACAGGCAGACTGGGTGCTCGTGACTACTCGTCTGCTGGTCAACGGCCGGATCTACAGTTCATTTGCACCTGACGCGACCTCGATCGCCATCACCGACGGCACCGTCGTGTGGGTCGGCGACGAGCGCGCCGGACGGGCGTTGCACCCCGCCGCGGAGATCGAAGACCTGGGTGGTGCGTTTGTCACTCCCGGGTTCGTCGACACCCACGTCCACATCACCGCACTGGGACTCAATCTCGTCGGCCTCGATCTCGTGGGCGCGAACTCTCTGGACGAATGTCTCTCGCGAGTACGAACATTCGCAGCCGCGAACCCCGAAACTGCCCATCCCGACGCAGTCATCTGGGGACACGGTTGGGACGACACCGAGTGGGCCGAACAGACCCCGCCGTCGACCGCAGATCTCGACGCGGCCGCCCCTGGCCGCAAGGTGTATCTCTCGCGGATCGACGTTCACTCGGCCGCGTGCTCGAGCGCACTGCGCGACGGGATCTCCGGCCTCGCCGACACCGCTGGATACTCAGCCGAAGGCCCGTTGACGTTCGACGCACACCACCTGGCGCGCAATGCCGCTCGGAATCTGCTGACGGAAACTCAGCGCGCTTCTGCTCGTACCGCTGCGCTCGATCTCTGCGCCTCACGCGGAATCGTGGCCGTTCACGAGTGCGGGGGACCGGACATCTCGGGATTGACCGATTTCCAGGAACTGTTGGCCCACGATCACGGCGTGGAGGTTCGGGGCTACTGGGGTGAGCGTGTCGACAGCGAAGAGGATGCTCGCGCGCTCCTCGACAAAACCGGAGCAGACGGACTCGGCGGGGATCTCTTCATCGACGGCTCGCTCGGTTCGCATACCGCGTGGTTGCTCGAACCCTATGCAGACCAACCTGATTCGACGGGCAATGCCTACCTCGACGTCGACGCGATCGCCGCACACATCCGGGCCTGTACCCTCGCGGGCGTCCAGGCCGGGTTCCATGCCATCGGTGACGGCGCCGTCTCGTCGGCAGCTGCCGCGTTCCGCAGGGTCGCCGACGAACTGGGTGGCCCCAAGGTCGCCGCGTTGGGTCACCGCCTCGAGCACGCGGAAATGATGTCCATGGCCGACGCGGAAACCTTTGCCGCCTTGGGTGTCATCGCTAGCGTCCAACCGGTGTTCGACGCACTGTGGGGTGGCACCGACGGTCTTTACGCCACGCGCCTGGGAGTCGAGCGCGCAGCAGCGTTGAATCCGTTTACACCTGCTGCCGGTAAGGGTGTCTCGCTCGCATTCAGCTCCGACGCCCCGGTCACCCCCATCGAGCCGTGGGCGATGCTGCGCGCCGCTGTCCAGCACCGCACCGACGGAAGTGGAATCTCGCCGCGTGCGGCCTTCTCCGCGGCAACTCGCGGCGCCTGGCGCGCGGGCGGAGTGCGGGACGGCGCCGCGGGAACCCTCAATCCGGGCGCACCGGCCTCCTACGTGTTGTGGGAGGCAGGCGAACTCGAAGTCAGCGCACCCGCCGACTCGGTTCAGCGATGGTCTACCGATCCGCGCTCGCGCGTACCCGCTCTGCCGAGGCTGGCGGAAGATGCGCCGATTCCGGTCTGCATCAAGTCGGTGCATCGCGGACGCGTCGTCTATCAGCGCGGCTCGTCGAGTGAGTGAGGCCGGCGCAGAGGCGTCTGTCGGTGATCGCTCCCGTGTGAGCGCTGTGCTCACCGGTTCCGCATGGCTACGTTCGCTGTACGCGGCCGCTGGTGGATTCCTGATCTTCGCAGGGTTCCCACCCCGCCCGCTGTGGTTCTTGGCGCCCGTCGGGATCGCTCTTCTGACGTGTGTGTTGACGAACTTCGGGCGCGGCGGACTGCGCCTTCGTGCCGGCTTCGGTTACGGATACTTGGCCGGTCTCGGATTTCTGGTGCCGTTGCTTCCGTGGATCGGTGTGTTCGTAGGTGCGGTCCCGTGGATCGCGTTGGCCGCGGTGGAGTCGTTGTTCATCGGACTGTTCGGGCTGCTTGCGGTTCTGGTGGCGAGGTTGCCATGGGCACCCTTGTGGATTGCTGCGACCTGGACGCTCACCGAGTGGCTTCGTTCCAGCGTTCCTTTCGGCGGATTTCCTTGGGGCAGGCTCGCATTCGGTCAATCCGAAGGGTGGCTCCTCCCTCTTGCGAGTGTCGGCGGTGCGCCGCTGCTCAGCTTCGCGGTGGCCCTGACCGGTACCGGCTTGGCAGCAGTTGCAGTCGCTGTCGCGGCCAAACGATGGGACCGAGGATTCTTCGGAGCTGTTGCCGCTGCCCTCGTGCCCGTGATCATTGCTCTCGCGGTGTCGCCGTTCTTGTCCACCATGGATTCCGGTGATCGAACGATCACCGTCGCCGCCATTCAGGGAAGCGTTCCGAGGTTGGGCTTGGACTTCAACTCGCAACGCAAGCAGGTCCTCGACAACCATGTCGCCGAAACCGTGAAACTTGCTGCCGAGGTAGACGCGGGCCGCGTCGATCAGCCTGACGTCGTGATCTGGCCGGAGAACGCCTCGGACATCGACCCCCTGCGAAACGCCGATGCCGCTGCCGACATCACCCGGGCCTCCGAAGCGATCGGAGCGCCGATTCTTGTCGGCACCGTACTCGTGAACGCCGATCGTACGACTACCAATTCGGTGATCGTGTGGGACGGCGCCAACGGTCCTCAGGAACAGCACGACAAGAAGATCATTCAGCCGTTCGGCGAATACCTGCCCTACCGAAGCTTCTTCCGGAACTTCTCCTCGTACGCCGATCGCGCGGGCAATTTCGTTCCCGGCGAGGGCAACGGCGTTGTCCATGCAGCGGGGGTACCCATCGGTGTCGCGACTTGTTACGAGGTGGCGTTCGACCGGGCGTTCCAGGAATCGGTGCGCAACGGTGCACAGTTGCTGGCGGTACCGACCAACAACGCCACTTTCGGGGACACCGAGATGACCTATCAGCAGCTGGCAATGTCGCGTGTGCGGGCAGTCGAGCACGGCCGCGCCGTCGTTGTCGCCGCAACCAGTGGTGTCAGCGCCATCATCGCTCCCGACGGTGCGGTGACTTCGCAAACCGACCTGTTCGTGCCGGCGGCCCTGGTGGCGAAGGTGCCGCTCTCGACCAGCTCCACCCTTGCCAGCCGAGTAGGTCCGGTGCCGGAGATCGTGCTCAGCATCATCGCGGTCGGCGCGATTGCCATGGCAGTGCTGGCCCGGCGCCGAGATCAGGCTGAGCACTCACCCGAGGAGACTGCGGCAATCTGAGCCGAGCATCGGATATTAGGGCTGCCGATGTTCCGAGGAGCGCCTACGCGGGTACTCGCTGTGCCACCCGTTCCTGCGTAAGGCGGCTTCTTGTGACCGAGCCTGAGAAAACCGAGCCAGACAAGTCCGAGCCCCGGGATGCAGTTCACAAAACCAGTGTCGTCGACGCGGTTCTGCAGTCACCGCTCGCCGGCCTGTCACCGTGGATCTTGCTGTCTTTGCTCTCCGGGCCGGGAAGGTTCGAGGAATCCGCGGCCGCAGCCCTCGGGTTGTCGCTGCTGATCTTGGCGGCCAGTCACCGGCGCGGCGGCACCGTGAAGCTGTTGGAGGTCTTCGACGTCGTGTTCTTCGGCGTTCTGGCGGCCATCGGCCTCCTCGCGTCGGCGAACACGATTCGGTGGTTCGAACTCTGGGGAGGCGAACTGACCAACATCGCGCTGGTGGTCTTTGCCTTCGGATCGATCCTGCTCCGCAATCCTTTCACTTTGCAGTACGCGAAAGAGTCGACGCCTGAAGAGTATTGGACGACGCCACTGTTTCTGCGCATCAACTACGTCATTACGGCGGTGTGGGCTCTCGCCTTCACCTGGTCGGCCGTAGTGGGCCTGTTCGGAGACGCACTGCTGCACGACGGTGACAACTTCTGGACCGGATGGATTCTGCAGTTGCTCGGAACCTTCTTCGCGATCTCCTTCACCGAGTGGTACCCCGAGTATGCGCCGAACAAGGCCGCTCAGGCTCAGGGCCTCGAAACCGAACCACCGCAGTCGATTTTCAGGCTGTTCGACTTTTTGCCGGTGTTCGTAGCCGTGACCGGCATCGCGGGGTTGGTGACCGACTCCGTTTCCGTGACCGCAGGCGTCACGTTGATTCTGGTCGGCGTGTTCGGACATCTGGCGATGCGACGGTTCACCGTCGACTAGGAGCTCTCGGTGATCTCGCGCCTACGGGAACTTGGTGCACGATCGTCTCGATGACCGGCAGGTGCCGGCTGATGCACGGAATTTGTCCGTTTCTGCGATAGTCAGTGCACCTGCCGTGCAATGGAAACGAGGGAAATTGAGCGTTATTTCGAGTACTGCACACAAGCACGAGCCCCTACACGGAAGACGTCCACCAGCGGATCACCGCTTCCTCGGATTCGACACACGAGTCTTTCCACACGCCCTCGCGATCTTGGCGGTGTGGATGCTCTGGACCGTGATCGTGCCCGCCATCGATTCCGCTGTCTCCTCCGAAGATCCAACCGGCGCCGGAGACCGGATGGCCGTGACCGAAACGGTCTCCTTCGCCGCACCTGCGGGCTGGAATGTCGACAGTGGTTTCCGAACCGACCAACATGGCGCGTCCGATTCGCTCCCACGTGTGACGTTGACCGATGGCACCGTCACCGTGAGCGTCGACGCCGACACATTCAGTGGAACTGCCGACGAACTCCTCTCCCAAACAGATGCCGTGAGTCTTGCGACGAACGGCAGTTCCGTGCTTGCGGTCTCCGGTGCGCGCCAGCCGATCAGCACCGCCGGGGGTCTGAGCGGCGTCCAGGTCAGCTTTGACACTCCGCGGTCCGCCGGATCGGTGACCACATTCGTCGTCGACGGCAAGGGAATTCGGGTACAGGTAGTCGGCCCACCCGATCAGATCGCCGCCCGCAGTCGAGAAATCACCGACATGATCGCCTCTATCGGCACACACGAGGGAGACACCAAGTGAGCACCGATCTCCTCGAAACCCGCTCCCTCGCATTCGATACGACGGCCTGGGGCGAGAAATTTCACTTCTTCCAGCCACGCAACGTCGTGTTCTGGATATACCTGTGGATGTGCGGATTCGGCCTCGTCAAAGGCTGGCAGATGTTTGCTCCCTTCGCCGGATACTTCGGGCGCGCACTCCTCGTTGCCGGCATCGTCGGCGTCATCAGCGCCGCGGTCTGGACATGGTGGTTCCGGCACATCGACCGCTATGAACGCCAACCCGTAGGACTAGTGGTCACCGGCTTCATCTGGGGCGCCACCGCAGCAACGTTCACTATCGCAGTACCCGCGAACGGAGCAGTCGGTTCGCTCTACTCGAAGATTTTCGGGCAGGTATGGGCTCAGGACTGGCATGCGGGCCTCTCTGCACCCTTCGTGGAGGAAACCGCCAAAGGCATCGGCATCGTAGTCCTCCTCGCGCTTGCACCACGCCTGGTGCGCACCGCAACCGACGGCCTGCTCCTCGGTGCTTTCATCGGCTTGGGATTTCAGACCAGCGAAGACTTTCTGTACTCGATTGCCGGCGCAACACAGGGCTTCGGCGCCCACCAAACCGACGGCCTGCTCGGTTCCATCGCCACCCGCACCTACTCCGACATCGTCTCTCATCCCCTGTTCACCGCTCTTTTCTGCGCCGGCGTGATCTATCTGATCGGCACCCCGGCCCAGCCCCGGCGGATCGGACGCGGATTGGCGTTGATCGGGGCACCCATCCTGATCCACGGCGTGTGGGATTCTATGCTCGCGATCGCCGGCGGCAGCAGTTCGTTCGTGTTCGTCATCATGATCGGCGACATCGTCTTCGCGTTCACTGCCTTGTGGATCGCGTTCGTCTGGGCGCACCCACGTGAATCCCACTTCGTCCGTGACATTCTCGCCCCGGAAATCGAGTCCGGCGTCCTGACCGACGCCGAGGTGACAGCCGCCGGCGGATGGCGACAACAACGCACTTACGCGAAAGCCGCACCCACTCGCACCGAACGCCGCCAACGACGACATATCGTTCGTGCCGCGCTGGATCTGTGCAGCGACCTAGCTGTCAGCAAGGGCGACGACAGCCCGCAGGTCGTCGAATCACGCAACGAAATCACCCGCCTCCGCCAAGGAACCGCGGCACAGAGCATCACTCGGTGACCGGGAAGTAGCGGAAGAACCGTTCAGCACCGCAAATCATTCACCCACACCCCAGTCGGGGGGGGGGGGGGGGGGGGGGTGGCACCCCCCCCCACCCCCCCCCCCCCCCCCCCCGGCCGAGTGACTGGGCTACCAGTTCACTCCGTATCGAAGTTTGGTGTACCGAAGTTTGGTGTGTCGCGGGGTGGGGGATACAGCTCACACTGGTGCACGACGCAGTGCCGATGGTTCTTCAGCGCAAGTCCAGGATTTGCGCACTGTCGGCCCGCGAGTGCGCCTGGATGCTCAATGACGTTGTCCTGAAGTGTCTTTGAGGACCGCGAAGCATCCTGAAGTTGCCACGTCGAAGAAGGGCCGAAGTATGACGTCGACTTGTGAACGATCACTCCCCGTAGAACGAGAAAGACCGCCCGGTGTAGAACCGGACGGTCTTGATCGAAGTGCTAGTTCATGCGCCGCGACGCTTGGCCTTCAGCAAATCGAGACGCTCTTTGAGGAGCTCTTCGAGTTCCTCGACCGAGCGACGCTCGAGCAGCATGTCCCAGTGGGTGCGGGGAGGCTTGACCTTCTTGGCTTCGGGAGCAGTCCCCTCCATGAGGGTGCCTTCGAGGCCGTTTCGGCACAACCAGGTGCCGGGGATCTCGGCTTCGTCCGCGAACGGGATGTCGAAGATCTCGCCGTTCTCGCACTTGTACTTGGCCATACGACGGGGCGCGAGGTCATGGTCACGGTCGGTCTCGTAGCTCACAGCTCCGAGTCGGCTACCTCGAAGTACGCGATCTGCCATGGTGGTGTCCTCTCTTCGTTCGTCACCGCTGGTGGGCGCCCTGACTTGGGGAGTAGACGCTCACACTCATCTACAACGCCACGAGCACCCGATTGGTTCCCGTGTGGCGAGAAGACGCAACCTCTCCATCTTACCGGGTACCGTGCGCGTTCATCGAAGGCGTCCGAATCTCGAGTACAGTGTCGATTCATGGCTGAGAGCACCCGCGTCGGATCACCGCAGTCTGCGCGTTCGGGAAACCCGTGTGTGTGGTGTGGTCGAGAGGTCGCGGTGACCGGTGTCGGTCGTCGACGCCGGTACTGCAGCCAGTCTTGTCGACAGCGTGCGTACGAGCAGCGCAATGCCGTCAAGGGCACGTCGATCCCGGCTGACGCCGTCATCTTGACCGCAGTCGAAGCGGTCGAACTCGTGGATCGGATGTTCGAGGTCCGATGCGCTGCCGAAGATGTGGCGACAGCAGTTGCCGAGGGCGCAGAGAGTTCAGAGCTCACACAGTTGTGTGAACGGTTGACCGAGCTTGCCCGCGAAGCCGAACGTTTCCGGTAGAGCAGGTGTGGGCAACCGGTTTCTAGCCTTGCGTCGAGCACTGCAACACTGCGGTGCTCCTGACGCCTGACGACGACAAATTTTGATCCTGAGTTCGGACCTTCGGGGAGGTTCGGACTTCGAAGCGACCCTTCGTCGAGGTCGATGACCTTCTGCTGCGCTCTCGCAGGATCGCCACATGGTTTCCACTCGATATCGAGGCGGTGCGATGTTTCTCTTCAATCCCCGAGCCACACTTCCCGGCGCTGATCGTCACAACGCTGTGTGGGGGTGGTCGTGATGGATACCGACAAGAGGATCGACCCGCTCACCGGATCGCGAAGCCTGCCGGCAGGAGCGTTCCCCCTGTCAGCGGTGCAGCGCAGCATGTGGTTTGCGCAGCAACTTCACCCGACGGTCCCGTACTTCATCGCGCAGTACATCGAGTTCCACGGCGATTTGGACATGCAACTGCTCAGTCGCGCCGCGGTGGAGGCTGCCCACGAGTTCGAATCACCGTTTCTACGGTTGATGTACCCGGATGGGGAGCCCTGCCAGATCGTGGACTTCACGATCGACCCGGGCATCGACTACTTCGACTTCCGCGAGCGTGAGAACCCTCGGCAGGCTGCCTCGGAGTGGATGGACAACGATTACGCGACGACGCTCGATCTGACTCGCGATCGTCTCGTCGAGATGACAATTCTTCAAACTGGTGATCGGGATTACCTGTGGTACACCAGGATTCATCACGTCGCTCTCGACGGATACAGCGGTATGACGATCGTCAATCGGATTGCGGCGATCTACACCGCAGCCGTCGAAGGTCGAGAGCCTGCGGTGAACAAGGCGCTCGACGTCACGACGCTGTCCGAGCTCGACCAGAAGTACCGCGAATCGAGCCGATTCGAAGCCGACCGCGAGTACTGGGCCCAGCGTGTGTCGGGCGTCGAACACGGTTCGACGTTGGCCACCCGTGAGGGACCCCCGACTGCACGCAGTGAACTCGTCAGTGCCGCGATGTCGGCGGACAGCCTTGCTGCCTTGGACGAGTGGAATTCACGTTCCGGTGCAACTCCGGCCGCAGTGTTGATTTCGGCACTGGCGTGCTACCTGTCCCGCAGTACCGGCTACGACGACGTGCTGATCAACCTGCCGGTTTCCGCGAGGACGACGGCACCGCTGCAGCGGTCCGGCGGAATGCTGGTCAACGTCGCGCCGCTACACATCCACGTAAACCCGGACGAAAGTGTCGACGATCTGGTCGGGCGCGTGCAACTCGAACTTCTCGGTGCGCTTCGTCATCAGCGATGCAGCCTCGAGGACATCCGGCGTGATGCCGGTCTGACCGTCGGCGACGCGCGTCTGTCCGGCCCGATGATGAATGTGATGCTCTTCCGGCAGGAGATAACCCTCGGGCCACTGACCGGTGAGTATCACATCGTCACGTCGGGTCCGGTCGAGGATCTGCTGGTCAACGTGTACCAGAGCGGCGATCCGGCGCAGACGTTGATCGACTTTCGCGGAAACCCCAATCGCTACGGCCACGACGAACTGGCCGAGCACCACCGGGCGTTCACCGAGTTGGTCGCAGAACTGACAGCAGCACCGGCCGGTACGCCGATGAACCGGATTCATCCGGCAAGTGCCGAGGCAGGGGCGCGCAGTGCACAGCGCAGGGAACTCGAGCGGTTCTGGGCGAGATACCTGGGGGACTCCGACGAGGGCTCCACACTGGACCTCGAGACACTGGGCCTCGAGCGAATCGACGCCGAATCGGAGCCCACCGGTACGAATCGGCTGAGCGTCCCACTCGATCCCGCGGTCGCCGAACTTGCGCGCACGGAAGGCGTCTCCCTCTTTGCCGTTGTCCATGCCGCATTTGCTTCGTTGCTGTCGAGATCGACCGAGCGCCGGGACGTGCTGATCGGAACGAGGACCGAGTGGGGAACTTTGCCCCTGCGCTGCGAGGTCGATCCGGCGGCGCCGTTCGACGAGTTCGTGAGTTCTCTTGCTCGAGAACGCGATACGTTGTCGATTCGATCGGCGGCAGGTGTCCCCGCACTGCCCGAGTTGCACGTCCACCTCAACGACGGCTCGCAGGAGACCACGATTGCCGGCCTCGACGTGGCGATCGACGTCCACGCAGATACCGGCGCCCTCGAGGTTGCGTACTCCACGCAGCACTACGCCGAATCCACGGTCCGAGCCTTCCTCTCGCGACTGGTGCGGATCCTTGCAGGCGCAGCAGCAGCCCCGCGAACGCCGGTCGGAGACCTCGATCTCCTCGACGACTTCGAGCGTGAGTCCCTGGTACCGGCGCGGGGAGCGACCGCGTCCTCCCCGTTGACTCTCCCCGATATTCTCCGCCGGGCCTCGGCTGTGAACCCCGATGCCCCAGCGCTCGTTTTCGGTGATCGTGAGGTGAGCTACCGGGATCTCGACGCCGAGTCGAACACACTCGCCCGTGAACTGATCAACAGGGGAGTCGGCCCCGGCACCTATGTCGCCCTTGCGCTGTCGAGGTCTCTCGAATCGGTGACCGCGACGTGGGCGGTGGCCAAGACCGGCGGTGCCTTCCTCCCGATCGATCCGCACTACCCCGAGGATCGTATTCGGCACATGCTCACCGATTCGGGAGCTGTGGTCGGAATCAGTGTGGGGGAGCACCACGGCGGGCTCGCCGATTCGGTGGATTGGCTGCTCCTCGACGAACTGGACACCTCGCACCATTCCGATGCACCGGTCGACGACGCCGAGCGGCGTACGCGCCTGAGCTACGACGATCCGGCATACCTCATCTACACGTCCGGCTCCACAGGTGTCCCCAAAGGCGTCGTGGTCAGTCACCGCGGGCTGAGCAGCTTCGCCGACGAAGAACGAGTCAGGTTCGGAGTCGAACCAGGAGACCGCACCCTGCACTTCTCTTCGCCGAGCTTCGACGCTTCAGTCCTCGAACTCCTCCTTGCCTTCGGGGGCTCGGCAACGATGGTGATCGCGCCGCCCACCGTGTACGGCGGCGACGAACTGGCACAGGTGATGCGTATCGGACGGGTCACCCACGCTTTCGTCACCCCGGCCGCGCTGGCAACAGTCGATCCCGCCGGCCTACCGGATCTACGAGTGGTCGTGACCGGCGGCGACGCATGCTCACCCGCGCTGGTGGATCAGTGGTCACACGGACGCTCGATGTTCAACGCGTACGGACCGACCGAAACCACCGTCGTCGCCACTCTGACCGGACCGCTGAGCAGCGATGTTCCCGTCACCATCGGGAAGCCGATGCGCGGAGCCGCAACCGTCCTCCTGGACTCGCGGCTTCAACCGGTGCCGATCGGTGTCGCCGGCGAGCTCTATGTGAGCGGTGTCGGTTTGGCGCGCGGGTACCACGCGCGTGCCACGATTACGGCCGAACGATTTGTTGCCGACCCCAACGGTGTTGCGGGAAAGCGCATGTACCGCACGGGTGACCTCGCGCGGTGGAACGGCGAGGGTGAGCTGGAGTACCTCGGCCGGAGCGACTTCCAGATCAAGATCCGCGGTTTCCGCGTCGAGCTCGGCGAGATCGACGACGTGCTGCGCCGCCACCCGAGCGTCGCACAGGCAGTCACCGCCGGAGTTGCGGGCCCGAGTGGGGAAACACTGTTGGCGGCGTACGTCACGGCGGCTGTGGGCACACACATCGACAACTCCGAGCTGGTCGCCCACGCGAGATCTTCGTTGGCAGCCCACATGGTTCCGGCGCGGATCGTCGTCCTCGACTCCATTCCGTTGACTCCGGCAGGAAAGATCGACAGGAAAGCGTTACCGGACATCGATTCTGTGGGCGGGTCGGCTGAATACCGTGCCCCCGAGACCTCGACCGAGAAGCGAATTTCGGCGGTGTTCTGCGATCTGCTCGGTATCACCCGGGCGGGAGCAGACGACAGTTTCTTCGACCTCGGCGGTGACTCGTTGATCGCGACCCGCGTCGTGTCGCGGGTCAACGGAGCTCTCGGAACGACGCTGAGCGTTCTCGACCTCTTCGAGGCGCCGACCGTCTCCGCACTGGCAGCACGTGCCGACCTCGCGGACTCGCGGAACACACGTGCCCCGGCACTGACGCGTATCGATCGCCCTGACCGGATACCGGTATCTCTGGCGCAGCAACGAATGTGGCTGACCAATCAACTCGATCCGAGTTCGCCGGCGTACAACATTCCGATCGCGGTTTCGATGACCGGCGATCTCGACGTCGATGCACTGTTCACCGCGCTGCGGGACGTGATCGTTCGACACGAGATCTTGCGGACCGTTTTCCCCGAGAGTGCGCGTGGCCCCGTCCAGCACGTTCTCGGTGTGGACGAGATGTTCGATCATCTCGAGGTGGAAACGGTGCCTGCCGCAGCGACCTCGGCGCGGGCGAGTGAGCTCGCGCGAGAGGGATTCGACGTCAGCGAATCGGTGCCGATCCGCGCGACTCTGCTCGAGGTGAACGAACGCGAGCACACCTTGGTCCTCGTCGTGCACCACATTGCAGCGGACGGCCTGTCGATGGCGCCGCTGGCTCGTGACGTGATGGTGGCGTACGCCTCGCGGGCGAGCGGACGCGTGCCGGCGTGGCTGCCACTCGAAGTGCAGTACGGCGATTTCAGCGAGTGGCAACGCGGAGCGCTCGGTGAAGCGTCCGACCCGGATTCGATTCTTGCCGAGCAGTTGCGGTTCTGGTCGCACACGCTCACCGAACGCGGTGAGCTCGCGGAACTGCCGATGGATCACCCGCGGCCTGCGAGTGTCTCGCTGCGCGGTGACGATCTCGATTTCCGGATCGACTCCGCGACGTACCGCCGGGTCGGCGAGATCGCGGCGCGCAGCGACGTCAGCGTGTTCATGGTGATCCACGCCGCGCTGGCCGTCCTGCTCAGCCGAGAATCCGGAGCGAACGACATCACGATCGGCACTCCGGTGGCCGGGCGGAGCGAGCGCGCTCTCGACGACGTCGTCGGAATGTTCGTCAACACGGTGGTGCTGAGGACGGTTCTCGAGGGGGGACTCACCTTCGGTGAAGTTCTCACCCGCGTCCGCGACGTCGACGTGGCGGCCTTGCAGCACACCGAAGTGCCGTACGACGTACTCGTCGAATCCCTCGCAGACAACCAGGCGCCGCTGTTCCAGGTGATGCTGGTGATGCAGGGCGCCGCTCCCACCGAGGTCACTTTGCCCGAGCTCGAGGTCACGGTCGACGAACTGTCGACGGGCGCGGCAAAGTTCGACCTTCAGGTCATTCTCACCGACCGCGGCGACCATCTCGACGGCCAGTTGAACTACGCCAGCCAGCTTTTCGACTCGGACACCATGTCCGGCCTCGCTGATCGCTTCACGATGCTCCTCGACGCGGTAGCTGCCTACCCGGAATCCGTCGTCGGCGACGTCGATCTCACAGCTCCGGGCGAGGCGGAACTGGTCCTCGAGCGTTGGAATGCCACCGAACACGCCGTACCGATCACCACCCTCTCGGACCTGGTGGCGGAGCAGGCAGCCCGGACACCCGAGGGGGCCGCGCTGGTCTACGGCGAGCGGACACTGACCTATGCGGAGTTCGACGCGAGGGTCGGTGAACTTGCCAGAACCCTCATCGCCCGCGGGGTCGGCCCGGACATGCGCGTCGCGGTGTCGATTCGACGGTCACCGGAACTACTCGTCGCGGTCCACGCCGTGATCCGTGCCGGTGCGGCATACGTCCCGGTGGATCCCGATCATCCCGCCGAGCGCATCGCGTACGTCTTCGACATCGCGGAACCGATCTGCGTGCTGAGCCGGCCCCAGGACCACGGCGCTTTTCCCGCGCGAGTCCCGATCGTGGCCGTCGATCTCGATCGTCAGGTGTCCACGACGGCGCCGATCACCGACGCTGATCGGCTCGGACCCCTGCGCCCGGACAATGCTGCTTACGTGATCTTCACGTCCGGATCGACGGGTCGACCGAAAGGTGTTGCAGTATCACACCGTTCGATCGTCAATCGCCTGCTGTGGATGCAGGACACGTACCCCCTTCACGCGTCGGACGTGGTGCTGCACAAGACCCCGGTGACCTTCGACGTCTCGGTGTGGGAACTGTTCTGGCCCCTGCAGACCGGCGCGCAGTTGGTGATCGCGGAACCGGACGGGCACCGTGATCCCGGGTACCTGTCGGCGTTGATTGCCGACAGAGGCGTCACGACGGCGCACTTCGTTCCGTCGATGCTCGCGGAATTCGTCGCTGCCGCGACTGCCGGGCAGTGTGCGAGCCTGCGTCAGGTGTTCTGCAGCGGTGAAGCCCTCGCGCCTACCACTGCGGAGGCGTTCACCCGTCTGAGTTCTGCGGGACTGTTCAACCTGTACGGACCCACAGAGGCTGCCGTCGACGTCAGCGCCGCCGAATTCACCCCCGACATGACCGTCACCGTTCCCATCGGTGCGCCCGTGTGGAACACCCAGCTCTATGTCCTCGACGGGCGGCTGCATCCGGTTCCGGTCGGCGTTCACGGCGAGCTGTATCTGGCGGGAGTGCAACTGGCGCGTGGATACCTCGGGCGCAGCGATCTCACCGCCGACAGGTTCGTGGCCGACCCGTACGGCCCGTCTGGCACCCGGATGTACCGAACCGGTGATGTCGTCCGGTGGCGCGCCGACGGGCTGCTCGACTATGTCGGTCGACGCGATTTCCAGGTCAAGATCCGCGGCCAGCGCATCGAACTCGCCGAGGTCGAAGCAGCATTGCTCAGGCTGCCCGGTGTCGCGCAAGCTGCTGCTCTCGTCCATCACGACGACGTGGTCGGTGACAGTTTGGTCGGCTACGTCATCGCCGACACCGGCACTTCGATCGACACGGACGGCCTACGCACCGAGTTGAGAGGTCTCCTTCCGGCCTACATGGTTCCCGCTGTGGTCATCGCCCTCGACGTGTTCCCTCTCGGTTCGACCGGCAAGCTTGATCGGAAGGCTCTGCCCGCGCCCAGCTTCGACAGCTCGCAGACGTATCTGGCGCCGCGAACACCGCTCGAAGCGCAGTTGGCGGCGATCTTCGAGGAGCTTCTGGAATCCGGGGCAGTCGGTGTTCACGACAACTTCTTCGAGATCGGCGGAAACAGCCTCGTCGCTGCACGCGCTGTGGCGCGCGTGAACGATTCGCTGTCGTTGAACTTGTCGATCAGAGAGTTGTTCGACGCGCCGACCGTTGCGCAGTTGGCGGTCGAGTGCGCCACGGCACGAGGGGGACCGGCAGTCCTTCCGCTCGAGGCATTGCCGCGGCCACAGACGATCCCGCTGTCGCTGGCACAAAAGCGCATGTGGTTCGTCAATCAATTCGACGTCACGTCCGCGGCGTACAACGTCGCCATAGCGATCAGGCTGAGAGGCCGGTTGGACGTTGCCGTGTTGGAGGGCGCGATCACCGACGTGCTTACTCGCCACGAATCGCTGCGCACGCTGTTTCCCATGGTCGAGGGAGTGCCGGCGCAGGTGATCGTCGAACCCGGTGAAGCGTTGGGCGCGCTGCCGGTTGTCGCCGCAAACGCCGAAGCGGTACTCGGGGAGATCGAACGTCTCACCTCGAGGGGCTTCGACGTCACGCAGGCTCCACCGATCAGGGCGGAACTGATCGAGGTCGACGAAGAAGATCACGTCCTGACCGTGGTCGTCCATCACATCTGCGCCGACGGATTCTCGATGGCACCGTTGGCGTTCGACGTGATGAGCGCGTACTCGGCAAGGCATCGAGGTGAGGCGCCCGACTGGTCTCCTCTTCCGGTCCAGTACGCGGACTTCGCCATCTGGCAGGAAAGGGCTCTCGGTCGGATCGACGAAGCGGACAGCACTCTTGCCGGTCAGCTCGAGTACTGGACACGTCAACTGGCGAGTGTTCCCGAAATTCTTGCGCTCCCCGCAGATCGACCGCGTCCGCGTGTGCAGGATCTCTCGGGCGGCGTCGTTCGATTCGACATCGATGCCGGCATCCACCGTCGTCTGAGCGAAACCGCGATCGAACACCGAAGCAGTATGTTCATGGCGGTGCACGCCGCATACGCAGTGCTCGTGGCGAGATTGTCCGGCATGGAAGACATCACGATCGGCTCACCGATCGCCGGGCGCGGAAATGCCCTGCTGGATCCGATGGTCGGTATGTTCGTCGGCACGTTGGTCCTGCGCGCCGACGTCGACCCCGCCGCCTCGTTCACCGATCTGTTGGCCAGAGTTCGCAGCACCGACCTCGACGCCTTCGCTCACGCAGACGTCCCCTTCGAGCGCGTCGTCGATGCGCTGGCTCCGGAGCGGTCGACGTCGCATTCACCGTTGTTCCAGGTGATGCTGGAGTTCAAGAACACCACTCGGCCAGCAGTTCGTCTGACGGATTTGGACGTCGAGGTCCTCGAACTCGAATCCGCCGTCTCGAATTTCGATCTGCAACTCACGCTTGCCGAGACCTTCGACGACGACGGCCGGCCGGCCGGAATCGAGGCCGGGTTCACCTACGCGAGCGCCCTGTTCGACGAGTCGACCGTCGAAGGTTTCGCTCGATACCTGGTTCGGATTCTCGGTGCTGTCACCGAGTCACCGCACACGCCGGTCGGCGACATCGATCTCGTGAGTGATCTCGACACGATTCGCGCCGTCGCACCGGAACTTCCCGAGCAGGTTCACTTCTCGACGTTGCTCGAGCGGAAGTACGTCGACGAACCGCAGAGGGCTGCACTGATTTTCGGCGACCGCCATCTGACCTACTCCGATCTGGACCGCCGCGCCAACCGGCTTGCACGACTGTTGATCAGCCGCGGGGTCGGTCCGGAATCCGTTGTCGCCCTGGCATTACCACGGTCACTGGAATCCGTGGTCGCGATCTGGGCGGTTGCCCGGTCCGGCGCTGCATTCGTACCCGTCGACCCGGCGTATCCCGTCGACCGCGTGCACCACATGATCAACGACTCGGGAGCGGGCGTCGTTCTCACCACCGCCGAGCATGTGGGTGTCGTCCCCGACGAGGCAGACGCCGTTCTGCTCGATCAGGCAAAGACACTCGCAACCCTCGAACAGATCGGTGATCAGCGGATAGATGCCTCGGAGCTGCTGGCAGCGGTGTCCGTGGACAACCCGGCCTATGTCATCTACACCTCCGGTTCCACCGGCGTCCCCAAAGGCGTCATGGTCACTCACCGTGGGCTTTCGGCACTCGCCGAGCAGGAACGCAGTCGCTTCCGCGTCGAGTCGACCTCGCGCACGCTGCATTTCAGCTCACCGAGCTTCGACGCCTCGATTCTCGAACTCCTGATGGCTGTTGGTGCCGGGGCCACGATGGTCATCGCCCCACCGAGCATCATCGGCGGAACCGAACTGACGAGTCTGATCGCCGACCAGCACGTCACGCACGCCTTCATCACACCAGCCGCTCTGGCCACGGTCGATCCGAGCGGACTGAACGAGCTGGTGTGCATCGGAACCGGCGGCGACGTCTGCCCACCGGACCTCGTCGCCGCCTGGGTCAGCGATCACCGGATCATGATCAATGCCTACGGACCAACCGAATCGACGGTCGTCGCCAGCATCACCGAGCCGATGTCCCCGACCGATCGAGTCACGATCGGTCGCCCGTCGACAGGCATCACCGCGTGGGTCCTCGACAATCGCCTGCACCGCGTCCCGGTCGGAGTGACGGGAGAGCTGTACGTCAGCGGCGACGGACTCGCCCGCGGTTACCGAAACCGCGCCGGCACGACCGCCGAACGATTCGTGCCCAATCCTGCGGGCAGTGCGGGCGCACGGATGTACCGAACCGGCGACCTCGCCAGGTGGAACAAGAACGGCGAACTCGAGTACCAGGGTCGAGGCGATTTCCAGGTCAAGATTCGCGGATTCCGCATCGAACTCGGCGAGATCGAGGCAGTTCTGGCTCGCTATCCCGGCGTTGCACATTCCGTGGTGACCACGCTCGAACGTGACGGAGGCGCCGCACGGATCGTCGGATACGTCGTGCCTGCCAACGACGCTCAGACTGTGGATCCCGAGGCCGTCATCGCGTTCGCGGGCTCGGCTCTGGCCCCGTACATGGTTCCTGCGGTCGTGGTCGTTCTCGACGAACTGCCGATGACTGCCAACGGAAAGCTCGACCGCCGAGCCCTGCCGGTTCCCGACTTGCGAGCAACCCAGGCACGCTCGCGGGCCGCCGAATCCGATACCGAACGCACGCTGGCCGCCTTGTTCGTCGATGTCCTCGGTGTCGAATCGGTGGGCGTCGACGACTCGTTCTTCTCGATGGGCGGCGATTCGATCATGTCGATTCAGCTCGTCGCCCGTGCCCGCGATGCCGGGCTCGTCTTCACCCCGCGTGACGTCTTCGAGGTGAAATCGGTCGCCGGTCTTGCGGTTTTGCTGGCATCGACCAAGGACGACGAACCCGAGGTGCTCGAGGAACTTCCCGGAGACGGCGTGGGCCACGTGCCGTTGATGCCGGTGGCTCAGTGGTGGCTCGACCGGCTCGGCTCCGATCTCCGAGGTCTCGATTCGTTCTCCCAAGCGACTCTTCTCAACGCGCCGCACGGGCTTCACAGTGTGGAGCAGTTGACCGCGGCTCTTCAAGTTGTTCTCGATCGTCACGACATCCTTCGCGCACGCCTCGAGCTCGACGGCGAGCGCAGGCTTGTTGTCGGCGAGCCGGGATCTGTTGCAGCCGAGAATATTTGCCGGGTGATCGAGGTAGAGGCCGAGCCGGGCACCGCGGTGTTCGACGGGGCGATCGTCGACGCACTGGGCGGTGCGCGTCGAGAACTCGACCCCGGCCGGGGCGTGATGGTGCGGGTCGTCTGGTTGTCCGGCGTGCGCAACGCCGGCCGGCTGCTCCTGGTGATCCACCACCTCGCCGTCGACGGTGTCTCCTGGCGCGTCCTCGTGCCGGAACTTGCGTCGGCTTTCCACCGCATCGATGCAGGCGAGGAACCGGAGCCGTCGTACTCGGGCACGTCGGTTCGTCGTTGGTCGCATGCGCTCCGCGACATCGCGCCCGATCGAAGAGTCGAATTGCCCCGGTGGCGTTCGATACTCGAAGGTGCCGACCCGCTGATCGGAACCCGGCCGCTGGACCCGCGGCTCGACACGTTCGATTCGGTCGGCCGAGTTGTCGCCGACGTACCCGTCGAACTGTCCGACACAGTCCTGACCACGCTTCCGGCGCTTTTCGGTGGATCAGTCAACGACGGTCTCGTTGCTGCTCTCGCACTGGCACTGACGCAGTGGAGGCAGGCACAGGGCATACGAACCGACAACGTGCTCATCTCGATGGAGGGCCACGGACGCGAAGCTCACGTGGTGCCCGGTGCGGACGTCCTGCACACGGTCGGCTGGTTCACCAGCGTCTTCCCGATGCGGATCGACCTCGCCGGCATCGACATCGCGGAAGTGATGAGCAGCGCCCCAGAGGCAGCGGTGGTGCTCAAGCGTGTCAAGGAAGAACTCTTGGGTGTTCCGGACAGCGGCATCGGCTACGGAGTTCTGCGTTACCTCGACGAGGTGGGTCGAGCGGAACTCGAAGACCTCCGCCAACCGCAGATCTCGTTCAACTACCTGGGCCGTTTCTCCGGCACCGAAGCAGGAGAGTCACTGGGGGACTGGGCACTGGCCCGGGACGTCGATCTGGAAGCGGCAGCGCGGTCCGAGATGCCAGTGGGTTCGGTCCTGGACGTCAACGTCGTCACCACCGAGATCTCGGGCGCACCGCACATCGGTGCCACTATCGCCTATCCCACCGGCGTGCTGGCAGAGCGCGATGCTCGCGCCATCGCCGACCTCTGGGTGCAGGCGTTGCGCGCGCTGGCCACCTACGCCGAACAGAGCGAACGCGGGGGACTCACCCCGTCCGACATCGACCTGATCGACCTCGACCAGGATTCCATCGACCACCTCGAGCGCGAGTTCCCGACACTGACCGACGTCTGGTCCCTCTCACCACTGCAATCCGGACTGCTCTTCCACGCCCGCTACGCCGAACACACTGTGGACGCGTACACCGTCCAACTCGCACTCGAACTCGACGGCGTCGACGCGTCCCGGTTGCACCGCGCCGCACAGGCACTGCTCGACAGACACGAGAACCTACGCGCGGCGTTCACGACCGACACCGGTGGACGATCGGTGCAGGTGATCAGCGCCGACGTTGACGTGCCGTGGACCGAGATCGACATCTCTCCGTTGGCCCCCACCGAACAAGCGACCGAGATACGCGAGCTTCTCCATGCGGATCGGGTCCGCGGCTTCGACATGGCCACTCCGCCCCTGCTGCGGTTCCTGCTTCTGCGAACCGGTGACGACGCGTATCGGTTGATCCTGACCAACCACCACATCCTCCTCGACGGATGGTCGATGCCGCTGCTGGTCCGCGACCTACTGACGCTCTACGCCACCGACAGTGATCACAGTGCCATCCCACGCGTACACCCCTACCGGGACTATCTGAGCTGGATCAGCACTCGCGACGACAGCGTGTCGATCGAAGCCTGGGGCGAAGCACTCCGCGGACTCGACGACCCGACGCTGCTCACCGGAACTCACGCCGTCGACGAGGACGGCGCTACCTCACGCTCGACGACCACAGCGCTCGGAGAACGTGAGACGGAACTTCTGCGTGGATTCGTCCGCTCCCGTGGCCTGACGACAGCCTCCTTGATCCAGGTGGCATGGGGAATCGTGCTCGCCGAACTTCTCGGACGCGACGACGTCGTCTTCGGTGGAACCGTCTCCGGCCGACCACCCCAGGTGTCCGGCGTCGAGTCGATGGTGGGTTTGTTCATCAACACTGTCCCCGTCCGAGTTCGCCTCGATCCAAGAGAGTCCCTGGCGGCGCTGTGCGTTCGCGTCCAAGCGGAACAGGCGCGGTTGTCCGATCACCATCATGTCGGGCTTTCGCACATCACTTCGGCTGTGGGGTCCGCTGCATCGTTCGACACGCTGACTGTGTTCGAGTCGTATCCCGTCGACCGCGGTGGACTCTCCTCCGGCACCGACATAGCCGGAATGCACGTTCTCGACGTCCACGACGCCGAGGATGCCGCGCACTATCCACTCGCGATCGTTGCCTCTGCGGCAGACGGGCGACTGCGGCTCAAATTCGAGTATTTCCCGGGAGTCCTGGGCGATCACGACATCGACGCGATCGCCGACCGGTTGCTCCGCACCCTCGAGCTGATCACCGCGCAACCGGATCTGCCGCTGGCGAAACTGCGTTTGATGCCGGATTCGCAAGTGCAGCAATTGGTTCCCGCGCGCGGCCGGCAGGGCCGCTCGGTCAGGACACTCGATCGCATCTTTTCGGACACCGCGAGCAGATTCCCCGAACGGGTCGCACTGTCCTGTGGTGAGAGAAAGATGACCTATCGAGAGCTGGACGAGGCGTCGAATCAGTGGGCGCGCGTGCTGATCGCTGAAGGCGCCGGGCCGGATTCACGGGTGGCGATCTGTGTGGAACGCTCCTTCGAATCCGTCGCAGCGGTCTGGGCGATCACCAAGACCGGCGCCGCCTTCGTGCCGATCGATCCTCGCTACCCGAGTGACCGGATCTCGTTCATGCTCGAGGACTCGGCATCCTCGCTCGGATTGACCACGGCTGCCCACAGACCCGGCGACGGCGGTGTGACGAAGTGGCTCGAACTCGACGACCCGACGAGCATCGCTCGGCTCTCCGGAGTGTCCACGGCGCCGCTACGCGAGGACGAGCGTCGAGGAACCCCGCGGTTGGAGAACACTGCCTACCTCATCTACACCTCGGGCTCGACCGGCCGACCCAAGGGCGTCGTCGTCACGCACACCGGTCTCGAGAACTTCGCCGACGAACAGCGTCATCGCTACGGTCTCACCGAGAATTCACGCGCACTGCATTTCGCCTCTCCGAGCTTCGACGCCTCCGTTCTCGAGTATCTGCTCGCCTTCGCCGTCGGCGGTGAACTGGTCGTAGCTCCCACCACCGTCTACGGAGGAACCGAACTGGCCGACGTTCTCCGCGAGGGACATGTCACCCACGCGTTCATCACGCCTGCAGCGCTGACGTCGGTGGATCCCGAGGGAATCGACGAACTGACCACCATCACGGTGGGCGGCGAGGCGCCCTCGGCGGACCTGGTGCGCACCTGGGCGCCGGGAAGATCGTTCGTCAACGTCTACGGACCCACCGAAACCACCATCTCCTGCAACCTCAGCGACCCCATCCCGGCCGGCGAGAAGGTCTATCTCGGACCGCCGAACCGCGGATTCAGCGAGGTCGTCCTCGATCGCAGACTTCAACCGGTGTCCGTCGGAGTTCCCGGCGAACTGTATGTCGCCGGAGTCGGACTCGCGCGCGGCTATCACGGGCGCTCACCACTGACGAGCGAACGATTTGTCGCCAACCCGTACGGCGAGCCGGGGGAGCGGATGTACCGCACGGGCGACGTGGTGCGCTGGCGCAGCGACCGCACCATCGAGTACCTCGGACGCAGCGACTTCCAGGTCAAGATCCGCGGCTTCCGCATCGAACTCGGCGAGGTCGACACGGCGTTGGGTCAGCTGCCCGGCGTGGAGTACGCGGTCACGTTGGCGGTGCGCGGACCCTCCGACGAGCAGGCCTTGGCGGCATATGTCGTCTGCGACGACGAACGCCGGGTGAGCGCCGAGGACATCCGGGCGGCGGCACGGGAGCTACTGCCGGCACACATGGTGCCCGCAAGCGTCGTCGTGCTCGACGAACTACCGCTGACCGGCGTCGGCAAGGTCGATCGGGCTGCTCTTCCGGCGCCTCGTTTCGACACCGATGCCGAAACACTCACTGCACCGGCCACCGAGTTGGAACGGCTGGTGGTGGGCGTTTTCGAGGACGTGCTCGGAGTGTCTCCGATCGGTATCGACACTCACTTCTTCGACGTCGGCGGAAACTCACTGACCGCGACCCGCGTCATCGCCCGCGTCAACGCACTTCTCGGCACCGACATCGGCGTTCGAGGACTGTTCGAGTCTCCGACAGTTCGGCAGCTCTCGCGTCTGGCGGAGAGCGTCGGCCGCGGAGAGAACCCCAGACCACCGCTGACTCGGCGATCCCGCCCGGACCCACTGCCCGTGTCACTGGCACAGAAGCGGATGTGGTTCCTCAACCAGTTCGACGTGACGTCCCCCGCCTACAACGTTCCCCTGGCAGTGCGCCTCGACGGCGATCTGGACTTCGCCGCATTGCAGGCCGCGGTAGCGGACGTACTGGGTCGCCACGAGAGCTTGCGGACGAAGTTCCCCTCGATCGACGGACAGCCGGTTCAGCAGGTGATGTCAAGCGACGAGGTCATGCCGATCCTGGAGCCGGAAATCGTCACTGCTGCCAGAGTGTCCGATCGAATCCTCGAGCTGGCCTCGGCAGGCTTCGACGCCTCGGCCGAAGTTCCGATTCGCTGCGCGGTCCTGCGCGTCGACGGGGACGAGCGCAGGCACGTACTCGTGATCGTCGTCCACCATATCGTCGCCGACGGGTTCTCGATGAACCCCCTGGCAGCGGACGTGGCAGCGGCCTATGCGGCCCGCAGTGCCGGCAGTGCGCCGAACTGGTCGGAACTGGCCGTGCAGTACGGCGACTTCGCTGTGTGGCAGCACGAAGTGCTCGGCTCCGAGGAAGATCCGGACTCGGCTCTGACCCGTCAGCTCGATTACTGGAAGGACCGACTCGCGGGACTGGGCGAGCCGATCGCGTTGCCGACGTCGTTCTCACGTCCGGCAAAGCCGTCCATGGTCGGCTCGGTCCACCGGTTCGCGGTATCGCCGCAGACCCATCGGGCGCTGACCGACCTGGCACGTGAGCACGGCACCACCATGTTCATGCTCATGCACGCAGCACTGGCGGTACTTGCGGCGCGCCTGGCCGGTACCGAGGACATCGCCATCGGGACACCCGTCGCCGGCCGCGGCGAGGCCGAACTCGATCACCTGGTCGGTATGTTCGTCAACACTCTCGTGCTGCGAACACAGATCACGCCCGACGCGTCGTTCGAGGACGTCCTCGCCCAGGTTCGCGAAGGCGACCTCGGCGCGTTCCAGCACACCGATTTGCCCTTCGAAAGGTTGGTCGACGCACTCGACCCGGAACGCTCGACTTCGCACACTCCGTTGTTCCAGATCCTCATCGAGTTCCGCAACAATGCACTCCCACAACTCGAATTGCCGGGGCTGTCGGTCTCGGGAGTCGAGTTCGACCTACCCGTCGCCAAGTTCGATCTGCAACTCTCGGTCACCGAGCGTTACGACGCGGATGGCGGAACGGATGGAATCGACGCCGAATTCATCTACGCCACAGACCTGTTCGACGGTGAATTGATCGATTCGTTCTCACGCAGACTGCTCACCATCCTCGAGGCGGTCTCGCGAGAGCCGTCGACTCCTACCGGTGACATCGACGTCGTGAGCGCCGACGAGCGTCGACAGATGCTGACCGAGTGGAACACTCACGCCGAACCGGCCCCAGCGGACAACATCGCGGACCGATTCTTCGAGGCTGTTGCAGCACATCCGTCGTCGACCGCGGTCAACGACAGCGACGGCGCCATGACGTACGCCGAACTGGACGGGCGCGCTAACCGCCTGGCGCGGCTCCTGATCGGCCGCGGTATCGGTCCGGAATCCGTGGTGGCTGTTGCGATGCCCAGAACCACCGATCTCGTGCTGGCCCTCGTCGCCGTCATCAAAACCGGAGCGGCATACCTGCCGGTCGACATCACCTACCCGGCCGAGCGCATGCGGTTCCTCTTCGACGACGCGCGGCCGGTATGCCTGGTCACGACCGGAGACTTCCGAAGTGACCTACCTTCGGAGATCATCGAATCCGGCATAGACGTCGTCGAACTCGGATCGCCGGAGATCGCGGTACGCCTCGATCACTCCGCGCCCCATCGCATCACCGACGCGGACCGGACGACACCACTTCTGCCCGACGCGATCGCGTACATCATCTACACCTCCGGATCCACAGGGCGCCCCAAAGGTGTCCAGGTCAGCCACCGAAACGTGCTGACTCTGATGGACAACACCGCCCCGACATTCGGGTTCGACGACACGGACGTGTGGACGATGTTCCACTCGTACGCATTCGACTTCTCCGTCTGGGAGCTGTGGGGGCCGCTGCTGCACGGTGGCCGGCTGGTCGTCGTCGACTACTACACGACCAGATCGCCGGACATGTTCCACGAACTGCTCCGCAGGGAGCGAGTGACGGTGCTGAACCAAACACCCACCGCCTTCTACCAACTCGCCGAAGCCGACCGTGCGTACTCACCGAACGGCACCGGTCCCGACCTTGCACTGCGCTACGTCGTCTTCGGTGGCGAAGCGCTCGACCTCGGGCAGTTGCGCAAGTGGTACGACAGGCGGGCCGACACGGCTCCGACGTTGGTCAACATGTACGGGATCACCGAGACGACAGTGCACGTCAGTCGAATCGCACTCGACCGCAACGACAGCGAGCACGCGTCGGCGAGCATCATCGGGCGAGCAGTACCGGGATTGTCCGTCTACGTACTCGATCGGCGACTGAACTTGGTACCACCAGGTGTCGTCGGCGAAATGTACGTCGCCGGTGATCAGGTGACTCGGGGATACCTCGGGAAACCCGCATTGACTTCGGTGCGGTTCCTTCCCGATCCATTCGGTAGTTCGGGGGATCGAATGTATCGGAGCGGGGACCTGGCGAGGTGGAACGACGCGGGGCAGTTGGAGTACGTGGGCCGCAGTGATTTCCAGGTGAAGGTGCGTGGTTTCCGCATCGAACTCGGAGAGATCGAAGCCGCAATGCTCCGCTGCCCCGGCGTCGCTGCCTCGGTAGCACTTGTTCGGACAGAGGGAGCGTCACCGCGGATCGTCGGGTACGTGGTCGCCGAAACAGGCAGTACCGTCGATTCAGCGACGGTGACCGACTTCGTCGCCGCCGAACTCGCGGAGTACATGGTGCCCACCGCGATCGTCGTCCTCGAATCGCTTCCACTGACGGTCAACGGAAAGCTCGACCGACGCAGCCTCCCGGCTCCGGACTTCACCGTCACGGGACCAACCGAGGCGACGCGGGCGCCGGCCACCGCGACCGAAGCGGTCCTCGCGGACCTCTTCGCGGAGGTGCTGGGTCGGGGCAGTATCGGAGTGGACGATTCCTTCTTCGGTCTCGGCGGCGATTCGATCATGTCGATCCAACTCGTCTCACGGGCGAAGTCCGCAGGCCTCGTCTTCACTCCGCGGGACGTCTTCGAAGCGAAGACCGTGGCCGGCCTCACCAAAGTGCTCCTCATCGAATCATCGGAAACGGCACCGGTTCTCACGGAGCTACCCGGCGGGGGAGCCGGCCCGCTACCGCTCACGCCGATCATGGAGTGGCTCGTCGAACGCAGTCGCGGTGACCTGAGCACGATCCGCAGTTACAGCCAGAGCGCGCTGATCGCACTGCCCGCGGATGTCTCCGGCCCCGCGCTGGAACGAGCATTGCAAACGATCCTCGATCGTCACGACGTGCTGCGGGCGCGCCTGGACGCCGCGACTCACCAACTCGAGATCCGCGAGCCAGGGAGCATCACCGCCCCCGACATCCTGCGCCGAACCCCCATCGTGTCCACCAGCGGCGAAGAATTCGTCGCCGCTGCGGAAACCGCGATGCAGGACGCATCCAGCCGCCTCGATCCCGAACACGGGAAGATGATCAGCGCAGTCTGGTTGGATCCCGTCAGCTCGAACGGCAACCGGGCCGAAGCCGGACGGTTGCTCCTGGTCCTTCATCACCTCGCGGTCGACGGTGTGTCCTGGCGCATGCTCGTCCCGGGCCTGGTCACTGCTTATGCCTCGGCGTTCGACGGAGAAACACCGATACTTCCGCCGGGTGGAACGTCGATACGTCGCTGGGCGACAGCGCTCGCCGAGACCGCTGCGCAGCGACGCGACGAGATCGACCTGTGGTCGAGAATGCGGACCGACGAGCCATTGCTCGGGGCACGCGGGCTCGACCCAGCCGTCGATGTCGGAGCCACCGTCGACCGCGTCAGCGTCGACGTTCCGACCTCCGTGACCGAGAACGTCATCTCGACGGTGCCTCAGCATTTCGGAGGCTCGGTGAACGACGGGCTGCTCGCTGCTCTCGCGATTGCCGTCACCGCCTGGCGTCGATCGCGCGGACAGCGCAGCGGGGACGTGCTCGTCAACCTCGAAGGGCACGGCCGCGAGGAGAACGCCGTACCGGGCGCCGACCTCTCGCGCACGGTCGGCTGGTTCACCACCTTGTTCCCCGTCCGGATCGATCTCACCGGACTCGATGTCGTCGATGCACTGGCCGGGGGATCAACCGCCGCCTCCGCCGTGAAACTCGTCAAGGAAACGCTGCTCGGCCTGCCCGACAACGGAATCGGGTTCGGCATCCTGAAGTACCTCGATCGAAACGAGGAACTTCGTGAGCTGCCCACGCCGCAGATCTCGTTCAACTACCTCGGACGATTTGCCGGCTCGGATCCCGAGCACGGCGAAGTGCCGTGGCTGCCGATCTCGGAAGTGACCCTCGACGAAGCGCACAGCGGCGAATTGGCCGCCGCGTCGGTGCTCGACATCAACGCCGTCACGACCGATACCGCACACGGTCCGATTCTGCGCGCTACGTGGTCCTTCCCCCGCGGCATTCTCAGCGAGGCCGAAGTCACCGAACTGGCGGAGCTCTGGGCCCGAGCACTCGGCGCACTGAGTGAATACGTGGAGGAACACTCCGAGCGCGAGCTCACGCCCACCGATCTCGATCTCGTCACCGCGGATCAACAGAGCATCGAACAGCTCGAGCGCAGATTCCCCGACCTGACCGACATCTGGTCACTGTCACCTCTGCAGTCGGGCATGCTCTTCCACGCCCAGTTCGACGAAACCGAAATCGACCCGTACATGGTGCAACTGACCCTCGAGCTCGGGGGTCGGGTGGAGGCGCCGCGCCTGCGCCGCGCCGCGCAGGCCTTGGTTGATCGTCATCCGAGCCTGCGCGCGGGATTTGTCTCCGCACCGGGAGGGCGGGCACTGCAGGTGATCCGTTCCGGTGTCGACATCGGCTGGGCCGAGATCGACCTGTCCGGGGCCGAAGTCAGTGAAGTCGCGTTCGGTCAGCTGCTCGAACGCGATCGCGCTCATCGTTTCTACATGGAAACAGCCCCGTTGATCCGCTTCATGCTCGTGCGAATCGGACCGGACACAGCACGCCTCGTCGTGACGAACCACCACATCCTGCTCGACGGCTGGTCCACCCCGCTGTTGCTTCGAGACCTGCTCACTCTCTACGCAACCGACGGTGACCCCGAGATTCTGCCCCGAGTTCAGTCGTATCGCGACTATCTCTCCTGGATCTCGAAGCAAGAACCCGAGACTTCGCTACGGGCGTGGCAAGAAGCGCTACGGGGCGTCGACACGTCCACCCACCTCTCGAGGGCAGACACCGCCGCCGAAACCGTGGCAAGTGAAATCCACTCGTACTCGCTGCCGACCGAACGAACCGAGACTCTTCGGGCGTTCGCGCGAAGCCGCGGCCTGACCATGGCGACCCTGGTACAGGTGGCATGGGGAATCGTGCTCGCCGAACTTCTCGGACGCGACGACGTCGTCTTCGGCGGAACGGTCTCAGGACGCCCACCACAGGTGCCCGGCGTGGAATCGATAGTCGGCCTGTTCATCAACACGGTGCCTGTCCGAGTCCGCCTCGACGCCCGAGAAACCCTCGCCGAACTGGCCATTCGCGTCCAATCCGAGCAAGCGTCATTGCTCGACCACCACCACATCGGACTGTCGGACATCGCCGGAGCAGTCGGCGCCGCCGGTTCCTTCGACACCCTGACGGTATTCGAGTCGTATCCCGTCGACGAGACAGCCCTGACCGCCGAAACCGACATCGCGGGAATGCACGTTCTCGGCATCGACGGACGCGACTCGGCGCACTATCCGATTGCCGTGGTGGCGTCCGAAAGTGACACGCTGAATCTGAAGATGGAGTACTTGCCGACGCACTTCTCCGCCCGCGAAGTCGCCAAGATCACCGAGCGCGTGGGCATCGTCCTCGGGCAACTCGCCTCGGCACCGGATCAGCCGCTGGCCCGTCTGCAGGTTCTCACGGAGTTCGAGAGCCGTGATCTTGCGCCGGTCTTCGGCTCCCCGGGGCGCTCCGCGCGAACGCTCCCAGAGATTCTCGCCGACGTCTCTGCCACCTATCCCGACCGCATCGCGCTTTCGGCCGGCAGCCGTTCCATGACCTACGCCGAACTGGACCGGCGCTCGAACCAGTTGGCCAGAGCCATGATTCGCCGCGGCGCCGGGCCCGAGACGTCGGTTGCCATCGGCATCGAAAGGTCCGTCGAATCCGTACTCGCGGTGTGGGCGGTGGCCAAGACCGGCGCAGCGTTCGTCCCCGTCGACCCCACCTATCCGGCTGACCGAATCGAACACATGCTCAGCGACTCCGAGGTGCTGTTCGGGTTGACCGTCGTCGACGCCATCGACACACTTCCACCCATCGTGTCCTGGTTGGTGCTCGGAGAAGAGGCATTCGACGACGACGTCGCCACCAGTTGCACGCTGCCGATCACCCAGGACGAACGGCGTGCACCGGTGGTCATGGACAACGCCGCCTACGTGGTCTACACCTCGGGATCCACCGGCCGACCCAAGGGAGTTGTCGTCACCCACACCGGACTCGACAGCTTCGCACTCGACCAGCAGCGTCGATTCCACGCAGATCACCACTCTCGAACCCTGCACTTCGCCACCCCCAGCTTCGACGGAGCCGTCTTCGAGTACCTGCAGGCATTCGGTGTCGGAGCAACCATGGTGATCGTCCCGACCGACATCTACGGCGGCGCCGAACTGGCAAGTCTCATCCGCCGCGAACACGTCACTCACGCGTTCGTCACCACGGCAGCACTCGCCACCGTCGACCCGGCCGGCCTGGACGAGTTCCGGCACGTCGTCGTCGGGGGAGAGACACTACCGCCGCATCTCGTCGGCCTCTGGGCTCCCGGACGAGAATTCGTCAACGCCTACGGCCCGACCGAGACAACCGTCATGGCAGACATCAGCGAACCCATGACAGTGGGCGCACCCATCACGATCGGTGGACCGATCCGCGGCGTGCACGAGATGATCCTCGATTCGCGCCTGCAACCTGTACCCGTCGGAGCTCCCGGTGAGCTGTACATCGCCGGCATCGGCCTGGCTCGCGGATACCACCGGCGTCCCGGCCTGACCAGCGAGCGATTTGTCGCCGACCCCTTCGGCAAGCCAGGCGACCGGATGTACCGCACGGGCGACATCGTCTCCTGGCGAAGCGATCACACCATCGAATACGTCGGGCGTAGCGACTTCCAGGTCAAGATTCGCGGATTCCGCATCGAGCTCGGCGAGGTCGACGCCCAGATCACCGCAATGGCGAGTGTCACGAATTGCGTGACACTCGGCGTCGACGGACCGGCCGGCGCCACAGTTTTAGCGTCCTACCTCACCGTCGAGGAAGGATCGACGCTGACCGGGGCAGAGATCACCGCGCACCTCGCCGGACGTGTTCCCTCGCACATGGTTCCGGCCAGCATCATGATCGTCGACGAGCTACCGCGCACCGCGGTCGGCAAGCTCGATCGAAAAGCGTTGCCGACGCCGGAGTTCACCGGAACCGGTGTGGAATTCCGGGCGCCCGGCACCAGCCTCGAACGTCGGATCGCCGATGCGTTCATCGACGTACTCGGCGTCGAACGGGTCGGCGTCGACGACAATTTCTTCGAGCTCGGCGGCAACTCGCTGATCGCCACTCGCGTGGTCTCGCGGCTCAACTCCGCACTGAACATCGACGTCGGGGTGCGCGTGCTGTTCGAGGCACCGACGACGGCTCAGCTCGCCGAACGGCTCTCCAGCGCTGTCACTGCCGTCGGCACTGTGCCGCTCACTCCCATGGAGCGCAATGGCAGCGTCCCGCTCTCGTTGGCGCAGAAGCGCATGTGGTTCCTGAACCAATTCGACACACGCTCAGCCGCGTACAACATCCCACTAGCTGTTCGCCTCACCGGTGACCTCGACGTCACGGCCATGCAACAGGCCATCGCCGACGTCGTCGAGCGGCACGAAACACTGCGGACGGTGTTCCCCGCCGTCGGCGGCGATCCGATTCAGCAAGTGCTCACCGTCGACGAGGCAGTACCGCCGGTCCGTGAAATGACGTTGGGGGAGGACGAACTCGCAGAGCGCATGCAACGACTCGCCACGACCGGCTTCGACGTGTCGGTGGACCTGCCGCTGCGCGTGGCACTGTTCCGACTCGACACCGCTGAACCCGTTCACATTCTGTTTGTCGTGGTCCATCACATCTGCGCCGACGGTTCGTCGATGGCGCCGCTCGCACGCGACGTGATGACGGCCTACCTGGCGCGTACGGCAGGGACCGAGCCCACGTGGGCGCCACTCGAGGTGCAGTACGCAGACTTCACGTTGTGGCAGCATCGCGTCCTCGGATCGGAAGACGACCCGGAATCCGTCATCAGTCGCCAATTGCACTACTGGAGTGAGCAACTCGCCGGACTCGACGACGTCATCGCACTGCCCGCCGACCACCCGCGACCCGTGCAACAGACCTTCCACGGTGACCGATTCACCTTCGACATCGACGCGAACACCCACCGCGCCCTCGCGGACCTCACCAGGGCAAACGGTGTCACGATGTTCATGGCGCTGCACGGCGCGCTCGCAGTGCTGATGTCCAAGTTGTCGGGCGCCGACGAAGTCACCATCGGCACACCGATCGCCGGCCGAGGTCAGGCAGCGCTCGACCATCTCGTCGGAATGTTCGTCAACACACTGGTCCTGCGAACCAGCGTCGATCCCGACATCACGTTTGCCGACCTGTTGGAGCACGTCCGGGAAATCGACCTGGCCGCATTCCAGAACTCGGACCTGCCATTCGAACGGCTCGTCGACGTCATCAACCCAACCAGATCCACGTCGTACTCACCGTTGTTCCAGGTCGCCCTCGAACTTCAGAACAACGAACCCGCACATTTCCACCTACCCGGCCTCGACATCGACGGACTGACCGTGGAAACCAAATTCGCGAAGGAGGACCTGGAGCTGATCGTCGACGAGAAGTTCGACGAGTTCGGCATCCCGGCTGGGATGTCCGCAGCCTTCGACTTCGCAACCGATCTCTTCGAACCCGCCACCATTCGTCGGTTTGCCGACCGACTGCGCCTGATCCTGGACGCTGTCGGACGCGAACCCGCAACACGTATCGCCGACATCGGCATCCTCGGCGCCGATGAAACAGCTGCCCTGGTGCCGGCATCCGGTGCCGCCGCGACTCGAGCGCGGGTGTGGCCGGAGATCCTCGCCGAAGCAGTCGCCTCGAACCCGGATGCCCCAGCCCTCTCGAGTCGCGAGAGGTCGATGACCTACCGCGAGCTCGACGAGGAATCGACGAAGCTGGCGCGCGCGCTGTGTCGGCGCGGCGTCGGTCCCGAAGATTTTGTGGCGCTGGGTCTGCCGCGGTCCACTGCGGAGATCGTCGCGATCTGGGCGGTCACGAAAACCGGTGCAGCGTTCTTGCCGGTCGACCCGAACTATCCCGACGATCGCATCAACCACATGCTCGACGATTCGCGGGCCGTACTCGGCATCACCGACGACGCTCACCGCAGTCAACTTCCCGACACGGTCGAGTGGATGGTCCTCGATGAAGCCGAGACCGTCGACGAGATCGACGCCCAGAGCGCAGCCGCGATCACCGATCGCGACCGCACGATCCCCTTGCATCACGGGCATCCCGCGTACCTGATCTACACCTCGGGTTCAACCGGGAAGCCGAAGGGCGTCATCGTCACCCACCTCGGGTTGTCAAACCTCAACGCCGAGGAACATCAGAGATTCAACGTCCAGCCCTATTCGCGGATCTCTCACCTGGCATCACCGAGCTTCGACGCCTCGGTCTTCGAACTCATGATGGCGTTCGGCAGCGGAGCGTGCCTGGTCGTCATCCCACCGACGGTCTTCGGCGGATCCGAGTTGGCCGAAATCTTTGCCGACGAACACGTCTCACACGCGTTCATCACTCCGACCGCGCTCAGCTCGATCGAAAGCTCCGCGCTACCCGAACTCCGCGTACTCGCAGTCGGTGGCGAGGCCTGCCCACCCGAACTCGTGGACATCTGGGGCCGCGACCGTCGCATGTTCAACGGATACGGACCCACCGAATCCACCATCCAGGCCAGCGTCAGTGAACCCATGCGGCCGGGCAAGGACATCAACATCGGACGACCGGCCATCGGCTTTGCCGGACTGGTCCTCGACGGGCACCTCAAGCCCGTGCCGGTGGGAGTCATCGGGGAGCTGTACGTGACCGGCCCCGGACTCGCCCGGGGATACCACAATCGTCCCGACCTCACCGCCGACCGATTTGTCGCCGATCCGTTCGGCGAACCAGGCCAGCGGATGTACCGCACGGGCGACCTGGTGCGCTGGCGCTCCGACAGCACCCTCGAATACCTGGGCCGCAGCGACTTCCAGATCAAAGTCCGCGGATTCCGCATCGAGCTCGGCGAAATCGACTCTGTCCTGATGGCACACCCATCCGTCTACTTCGCCGCCACACTCGGGCACGAAGCGCCGTCGGGGGAGACGATGATCGCCTCCTACATCCAGCCCGTGGAAGGACAGACCGTCGACGACTGGGAGCTTCGCCGCCATCTGTCTTCTCGCCTGCCCGCGCACATGGTTCCCGGCGCGATCGTCGTCGTCGACCGCATTCCGGTGACACCGGTCGGCAAGCTGGACCGCAAGGCACTGCCGACCCCGAGCTTCGAGCGACGCACGGTCCCGTACGCACCGCCGACAAACAACACCGAACGAACGGTCGTCGACATCTTCGAGACCGTGCTCGGGCACGAGCACATCGGCGTCGACGACGACTTCTTCGAACTGGGCGGAACGTCGATCGTGGCCACTCGCATCACCATCGAACTCGAGAAGCGTCTCGGGATGCGAGTGCCGTTGCAATCGCTTTTCCTGGATCCGACACCTGCCGGAGTCGCCCGGGCTGCCGACGGAATGGACGCACACTCGCCGGACGATTCGTCGGATCTTCTCGCCCCGATGATCACGCTGCGCGCCGGATCCGATCGTGCACCACTGTTCTTCGTCCATCCGGGTATCGGATTGTCCTGGGGTTACGCAGAATTCGTCAAGCATCTCGAGCTGGATCAACCCGTCTACGGTCTTCAGCTACCGTCCCTGAGCGGCGGGCCCAGCTTCGACTCGCTGACCGAACTCGCCGACGACTACGCGAATCGCATTGCAGCCGTGGCATCGACCGGCCCGATCCATCTGGCCGGCTGGTCGCTCGGCGGCGTGATCGCACACGCCGTGGCACACAGCCTCACTCGGAGCGGACGTGACGTGACTCTGTCGATACTCGACAGCTATCCGTCGTCGGATTCCGATCAGCCCGCAGAACTCTCGGTCTCCGAACTACTGGCCGGGCTCGCGATGCCGGCGGGATCCAAGACGGTCGAGACCTTCGAAGAAGCGGCGGAATTGCTGGAGCAGACCCTGGGTGCCGGAATCGGAATCGAAGCGGAGCATCTGGCGCGGATCAGTCGCGGTTACTCCCACTCCGTCGAATTGACGAATCGGCACCAACCGCCTGTCCACGTTGGAGCCATCGAGTTCTTCGTAGCCGGAAGATCTACGGAGAACGGACACGATGTCGCCGAATGGCGAAGGTTTGTAGAAGGGGACATCCGAGTCACCGAAGTCGATTGCGAACACAACCAGATGATCGAACCGGGTCCGGCGGCAACCATAGCTGTACGATTGCGAGAAGTTATCGCTCAGTGGGGTGTCTGAACCAGGTTCGACATGGGTATGAGTGAAACACACAGGGTGATGGACCCCGGGTGGGTCCGGACGAGGGGAAAACGTTGAAACTGCGAACCACACGCGTGTTTACCGGATCGATGCTGACTGCCGCTGCACTGACTGCCGCACTGCTCTCCGGGGGGACTGCACAGGCCGATCCCGCATATCCGGCACCGGACCCGGACCCGTTCTACTCGCAAGCAGCTGCCGAGGGGACCGCCGGCACGCCGATCTCCGTGCGCCGGGCCCCTGACCTGATGACCTTTCCCGGCGTCGCGATCTGGCAGGTCAGTTACAGGTCCACGAACTCAGAGAACAAGCCTATTGCCGCGGTCAGCACGATCCTGGTCCCGCCGAATCAAGCACAAGACGGCCCGTTGCTCTCGTATCAGCACATCGTCAATGCACTCGGTACGGGATGTGCGCCATCTCGCGCGCTTTACGCATCGGATCCCAACATCGTCATCCGTGAAGCGCCCATCCTCAACGTCGCGCTGCAACGTGGATGGACCATTGCCCTTCCCGACCATCTCGGACCCAACAGTGCGTACGGCGCCGCGCGCCTGGGCGGACAGATCACGCTCGACGGTATCCGCGCCGTTCAGAAAGTCCCCGAATTGCGTAGTGGCGCCAGCCCTGTAGGTATTGCCGGCTACTCCGGCGGCGGCATGGCCACCGCGTGGGCGGCCGCACTGGCCCCGAGCTACGCACCCGAGGTCAACCTTGTCGGTGTAGCCGAGGGCGGCGTCCCGATGAATCTGTCCAAGATGGCAAACGGCCTCGGACAGGATCCGCACCCGGCATTCGGCCTCGCCTTCGCCGCAGCAATGGGCCTCGAACGCGAGTATCCCGACCTACTGCCGCTGAGCAACCAACTCAACGACCTCGGACGGTCGATGCGGGCCGAACTCACCAACGCGTGCACCAACGACATCCTCAGGGTCGGTGCCGGGCGCAGTGCCTCTCAGGTGTCGACGTCGACATCCTTGCTGTCCAGCCCTGAAGTGCGAAAGGTGATGGACGACAACAGCGTCGAACTCTATCCGGGTGTGCCGACTGCCCCGGTGTTCGAATGGCACACACCCGACGACGTTCTGATCCCCATCGATTCGGTGGTCAACACGATTTCGCGGTACTGCGCCGCCGGAGCCACGATTCAATCCCAACTGTTCCCCAGCCCGGACCACCTCACCACTGCGGTCCTCGGTCTGCCCACCGCATTCGAGTACCTACAGGACCGATTCGACGGAGTGCCGGCCCCGCGTTCGTGCTGAATGTCTCCGGAGTGACGTATCGAGCAGGCGCGGCACATGGCCAACTCGGTGTGCCCGTGGCATCGTTGATCGTATGAGCGACACGGATGACACCGGCGCGGCCGGCAATGGCGATTACAGTCTCGATCCCGACGACCAGCTTCAACCTGAAGACACTCTGATCGATCGAGGCGTCGACGACATTCTCGACGAGGGAATCTCACCACCGGAACGCCCACTGGGACTTGATGCCCACGGGTTGACCGGCAGCGAGGAATCAGCGGGGGAGACCCTCGACGAGCGCCTGGCCGAAGAAGAACCCGATCCGTACGCGTCGCTCGGAGATCCTTTGAAGGATCCCGCCGATGCCGACGAATTCGAACGGGAAGAAGAATTCCCGAACGGTGACGAAGTGGGTAACCGTCGGGTCGGGCGTCTCGTTGCCGAAGACGAGGGCAGATACGAGGACGAGGAAAGTGAACTCATTGCCGGAGACGTCGGAATCGACGGCGGCGCAGCGTCGGCAGAGGAAGCCGCGATGCATCTGATCGACGATTCAGAGGACTGAACGACCGCCTGACTGTTGTGGCTGTTGTAGCTGTTGATCGGTGAGAACGATGGAGTGGACGTGATTTCCACCCATTCTCTTGCTTTCGTACATCGCCGAATCGGCGAGGCGATGTAGATCGTGAACGCCACTTTCTGCTGCTTGTACGTCCGGCCAGGCGCCGTTGTGGATGGCTATGCCGATGCTTGTCGTCGAGATTGGTTCGCCTGTAGGGGAGTTCATGATGGGCGCGATCCGGGCCAGTAGATCGCCGACGTACGGCAACGGCATCATCTGAACGACGACGAACTCGTCACCGCCGATGCGCGCTATCGCCGCGTCCGATCTGGCCCAGTCGTGTAGTCGATAGGCCGTGCGCAGTATGACTCGGTCGCCGACGTCGTGACCGTAGGTGTCGTTGAAGTGTTTGAAATTGTCGATGTCGATCACCACCACCAGCAAAGACTGGTCGAGGCTGGATTTCGCTTGCAGTAGTTCGGAAGTCCGCCGTGCGAGTCCGCGCCGATTCAGCAGGTCCGTCAACGGATCGAGTTCTGAGCTTTGAGCGTCGTTGCTCAGGAGCGCCAGAGCAATCTGCGTGACCACCGGTATGACAGTGATGACAGGAATGGCAAAGGCAATGCGCCCCAGGACGTCTGGAAGGCCAGAAGGTACATCGGTGAACACGCCGATGCTGGCAACAACGATGACCGCCCCGGAAAACAGCAGGTGCCACAGCTGAGTTCGAAGATTGTGAAAGAAGGCTATGTACGAGCCGACGAGCCCGAAGACGAGACATCCGAGCAATCTCTGATCCGGATTCGCCTCAGCCAGCACGATCACCGCAACGGCGAAGTCCCCGGCAACGACGAAGAAATACGACCTTTCACGGGTGGTCGCTACGACAGGCAGGGCAATTCCGCCGATCATCACAAGCACTGCGACGACGACGTCCAACGGAAATCCGATGGTCTGTACCGAATGAGTGCCCAGTCGCTTCAGCAGAATCGTGATACCCAGGAGGAAAACCAATACGCCGATGCCTATCCGAGTCGGCATCAGAATTCCGTTGTCGCGCAAGAATCGCGTGAATCGGTCAAACTGGTCTGGCACTGCGAGCCAGCGATGCACGACCTTGGGTGTGTCGCTCATCGCGGCCACTGACCATGAGAAGCGGCCGGTCGAATACAACACATGCGGCGATAGTAGTCCGTGGGAATGACGATGGAACTGCACTCGCTGGACGTGGGCGAGCCGCATTCATCAACACCAACCACGTCAGGCAGCCTGCTGAGCGGCAAGGATACCTGCGCGGCAAGGTTGCTCGGTTGCGAGCGGGGTCAGACGGCGATCGGCGATTGATTGTCCGACGACGGGCACGCCAAGATGATCAGCTCACGCAATGCGTCCAGCGATTCAGGGCGGAAGCACGTGAAAGGTCGACATATCTACGTGCACGTCGCGTTAATCGGCGCGCACATCGCTTCCCCCGACGACGCAATCTCCCGTCAGGTGGCGGTCAGTCTGTCCAACCCAACGTGACTTATCAACGCGCGGCCGCGACGGGCGGCCGTTACCTGCGTAGGTCGCCAACCCTCCCACCAAACATCCAGTTCCTCCACCCGCGAATCACGGACGATTCCACCTGAGATGTAGGAGGGAACTGTCTTCTTGCGGCTTGGTCAACTACTCGTCTCATTTCAACGCGTCTCGTTACCAGTTTATCGACCTGGCGATATCGACTCATGATCCGTTTCCATTTCCTGCCTCGTTGTCGATCCGTGGGTAGATCTGGTCCCGTGATTCCTTCTCATAGGGCAAGAAGCCCAGCAGCGTCGCCGGTGTGGCATCGGCGGTATTCGCCCCACACCACTTCGTTTCTGTCGGTCCACGTGATGAGGCGCTGATCGAGCTCGACCCGTAGGGACCCGTTAACGCCAGTGGTGAGGTCGCCGGCGGCGGTGCGGTCGCCATCGACTGGCAGCCGCCACTGTCCGTTATCTACGATCACAGCTCTACCTTCGGTTGTAGTTCCGTTGTCGCACAACCAACTCTCGGCCGACGATATAGATTGTGTGGATTTTGGACTCTGCATTGCCAGTAGGGAACCATTGTGGTCACGCTAGGCCTTCCACCGCCCAGCACGGGAAAGACCGTCTCCAATCCTTAATCCGCAATTTCACGCAGCGTAATGGTTCCATCTAGTACCGCTTCCACTTGCTGCGCGAGTTCGAGGTGACCCGCCTCGCCCAATTCGTTCATAAAGGCGGTTGCTTCTGATTTCAACAGGTCATCGTCTGCCGCGATGGCACGTGCGATCACCATCGGGACAGCGTTTATCGACAACTCGTACAACGCCATCGCTTGCGTATCGCTTTTGCCAACCAGAACTTTAGTGACATCGAACGCTGCACGGGGATTGATATCAGCGGCGGCAGCAAGATCCTTGCCAATCATGTAACGCTCCGCGGCGAGTTCGGGGTCGAGCTCGAGTGCTCGCTTAAGCCGTGGAAGCCACCACTCTGCGTCGAACTTTTCGCTACGAACCACCCAGTGAAACTCCCGAAGTTCTGCGGAGTCTGCGCCAGTGGACTCGACGTGCGCGATCCGAGCGTCCCAAATTGATGCGAATCGGTCCCGAAGGCCGGACTCAACGCTAGAAGCGTGCATGAACTCCCATGCGACGCGACCGAGAGCCGCCCCGCGATCGCGCGCATCAACAGTATTAAAGAAGCTCGCAACAACGGGATCGTCCCACTCGGCGTCCCCATAGACCAGCGCTTTGACAGCCCATTCGCCGATCCTCTGGACCGGAGTTGAGCCGTGGCTATGCCAGCCGGCGACCACAGGCTCTTCAAGCGTGAGAGCAGCTAGCAGCGCGGGCGTCAGAAGGGTGTAAAGAGTCGAGTGATAGTGGTGGACGGCGATCGCCGTAGACAGTGCGATCTGTTGACCACGATCGATGCCGTCAGCGTCACCGAACCATTCGGCGATGTGGGATCCGGTCCAGCGCTCGTCCACGTTCAGTAGTCTGCCCAGATTCTCGCCTATGACTGCATTCGAAGCTCCTCGCAGGTCTGGGCGTTTGAGTTCTTCGAGTAGGGCCTTGCGAGCGCGATCGCTCCAAGGAGCGGTAGGGCCGTATCCGACCAGGGCAGCAAGTCCGCGAACGCGAATGGGCCATTGCCAGTTCAGTGAGAGCGTTAGCGGGTCCATACCGCTTTCGCGATCCGCCTCCGCATATTTTGACCACACGGCCTCAGCGGGTGCGAGATCGATGAGTTGATCGACGAGTCGAGCGAGAATCGCGGCCGGAATCCTTGGCGGGTCTGCCTTCTTGACAAGATCTTCGAGCAGCCTAACGGCGGCCTCCTTCGCCCAAGTGAAGTCGGGATCGTCGTCCATGTCCCCGCCCTCGCGCGGAAGGTCGAGTTCTTCACCGTGATCAAGCACTCTTTGGGTCGTGTCTGCAACCTGATCCCAGTCAAGATCCAGGCTCGCTTTGAAAGCTGCCGCCCATCCACTGAAGATTGCCCGCACGTAAGTTGGACGAAGCCGCCTCACGAGGCCCGCGACTCCGGCGATGGACTGGGGGTTTGACGAAATGAGCGCCGTCAGCTCGCGGGCCTGCCCTTCATGAGACGGCTCAGGGCCCCAACCGTCACCGTGGTCGTGCCACGTCTCGAGGTGAGCGACCAGCTCGGTTGGACTCATCACTGCCATTTCGTCCTGGGTCAACGGACTGTTTGGCCCAGTCCAACTCGTAACCATCATTGGGGGACGAAGCGGATCAGCGATCACCCCCAGCCGTTCGTCGAGGTCGGCTAGCCGCTGAGCGAGCAGGGCTGGAAGCTCAGAAGCACCAACCGAAGCAAGCCAGAGATGCTCCCATCGCTCGGTGAACTCAGCGACCGTTGCTCCTATTTCGTCCTCAGACTTGTCTTCATCGCGGCGGAGGCGCTCCCGCAGCTCGCCAGATCGCTGTCCAGGCCCTGCCGCGATGAACATGACAAGCGGGTCGAGCGCCGAAGGATCGTGGCTGCCGACTGCCCGCGCAAGCTCGCCGAACTCCACTCGGCACCGCTCATCGTTCGAGATGGGATCGAACAGGAGTTGGGTCGCAATGTTGATCAGCTCGGACGATCTATTCGTACCGACTTCAGCACTGGCAAGACTCTGCGTCGTTGCGTACATCGCGATTCGGCGGGCGAGCATTAGTCCTACGCCAAGCAGCTTCTTCGCTGTACTTTGCGGTTCTGTCGCCATCCGAGCAACCGCGAGGTCACGGGTCGCATCGATTAGCGCGTCTTCGACTTCGGGGTGCTTGTTCGACCGCACGCGGATAGTCGGCCTAGAGAACAGCCAACCGTCCAAACGACCAGAGGCCTTTTCGTACTCGAAGAGCCACCCTAGAACCTGCTGAAAGCCTTCGGGCCCCATCGCTTCCACAACGCGGGGCAGACCTGCCTCGTACCAGTACTCCTCCAAAACCAGGTCTGGATCAAGCGAATCATCGCGCGCTCCAGGACGGAAAAGCACGTTTGCTACCCATTTCCCGGCGTTCCGTTCGCCACCGTTGAATAGACTTACCGCGAAGTCGACCATCTCGCGCGGGTCAGTGCGCCACCCAAAGCCAGACTCGAGCCATCCTTGCAGCACTGGCTTCAAGCGCGCACCTTCTGAGGCTGGAACCGCGGCGCCGATTGTGAATAAAGAGCGGCGCACCCAGGCATTGTCACTGTCTTTTAATGTCAGAAGGATATCGACCGCCACCTTCGGTGCCGCGCTGGCTACTCGAACGAGGTAGTCCATTTCCGGCCAATAGGGGTCCCCGGTTGAACCATCTTTCATTGTTACGCGAGGTGGGGGCGTCAGAAAGGCCCCTTGGTTCTTGAGCGGCTCAAGCCAGAGCGGGTTCTTTAGGCCCTCATAGAATCCGCGGCGAAGTTGGGGAGTGGGGGTCCTCCGCAATGCCTCCTGTACCTGCATCGCGGTTGGAACCTTATAGCTACTCATTCCGATATTCCGTCCATTTCATTCGCGAGTGCAAGAATGTCCTCAACGACCGAAAGGTTGTCGAAGAATAGGTTCATACGAACCTCGATCACGTCTTCGACAACCCGAAGGTGCTCGGTCAGCTTCATATCGTCCGGTAAGGATCCAGAATGGTGCTGGTCGACATGAGCCCACGCGACAAAGAAGGCGTAAGTTTTCGACCATTGGCTAACCGAAGGATGTGATCCATCTGCGTGGCCAGTTACCAGGGCCGCAGTATTTCGCTTGTTCCGACCAGTCTCTCTGGTGCTTGTGTCAACCAAGTTGGCGAATGCAGCAGCTACCTCGCTAGGAACTGGAATCAAATCTTGGTCAGCGCGAAGGTCAAGGCCAGCGTGGCGAGCCAACACTGATGGAAGATCGCGCGCGAGACTGCCCGACGATGGCTTTTGACGCGGCTCGGGGGTGTCGACGAGGAGGTCGAGCGCGCCGAGCATCAATTCGCGTGCGCAGTGACAAAACACCGCGACCCTTGTTGACTCGAACCCACTGGCTGGAGGGCTATCGAGTTCACGTAGTGCAGCCGCGTACAGGCCAGCATGAACGGCACTGCGCTCAGTTAGAAGTTTCAGGATCTGCTTCTGCCGCTCATCGGCGACGCAGGGCGGCTTACTCACTGACGCACGCCTAACGATCCTCCGCACCGACCACAGAGGTCGGCGTCGTTAGTCGCGGCCCGACGAACTTCGATTATCGGGTTCCCAGCACTCGGTCGTCTGTACATGCTGCGCAAATCCGAATAACTCGCAACTGTTGAAAGCACGTCACATGTTCCTATCGTTAATTTTCTGAAATTATGGGGCATAAGTCGGTGCCGACGCCACGCTGTGACGTTCGATGGAGGCAGGGGAGTAACCGAGCGTATCGGCCAAGATCGCTACAGGTGCAAGTTTAGTGAGTTCGTGCAGGGGTCCAAGACGCGCGCCGCGAGTACTAAATGTCGACTGTAGTCGATTCCGGAGGTGACCCGCGTTCAAGTGTTTTCCGGGGGATATAGCCGCGGCATACCCATGTTGTGGCGAAGGGGCGGGCAGGGATCCGTTCGGGGGTGTCTGTCACCAAACGATGCACCTGGGCATTCGACAGGTTAATGCCACGCGACTTCAGAAACGGGATGAGTTCCGTTGTCTTCCAAAGGTTGTGATCAGCCATCCGCTGACGCAGGTTCCAGTGGTAGCCGATCCGGCACTGCTCGCTCACGTACCCTTCCTAGCGCCCCTTTCGTCACGTGTGACGATTCGTTGCTGAATCATCCGTTGGATGGTCTTCTGTTTGCAGTCGGCCGAGACCAAGGCGTAGAGCGCGGTAGTAGATGAGTAGGCGTGGCCGACTTGTTGCTTGACGAGCACGGAATCATATCCCGCCTCGAGGAGATGGGTGACATAGGAGTGGCGCAGACAGCCCACCCGTAGCTCTCATCGGTGACGCAAAAAACTGAACGCCCTGATCGTGCCGGAGTTCGGACGGAGCGTCGACACCGCCATGGCCTGGGGGTTAAGTCGAGATGAGACGGGACGAGTCATCTCATCTTTTTGAACTCGCTCCAGTAATGTGCCGATAATCTACATTATGTCAAGTAATGGATATTCGAACGTCCCCCGTCAGCTTGTCCGCTAGCTTTACCCACATGGATTCCGTTGCAC
Organism: Rhodococcus sp. T9N; assembly: GCF_024436645.1. Classification (NCBI taxonomy): domain Bacteria; kingdom Bacillati; phylum Actinomycetota; class Actinomycetes; order Mycobacteriales; family Nocardiaceae; genus Rhodococcus; species Rhodococcus sp. T9N. Next base: position 188,582 of record NZ_JAMSKS010000011.1, read on the forward strand.
TCGTCCTCGGTTCACCACGTGGCCGTCGCTTCTGTGCGAACGTCGGTTACGCATGCCGCGCCGGCGCACGCACATCCGGTGGACACTGGCCTCAATCGCCGGACGATGCGCTCCAAGTTCTCGGCGCTGTTGATATCCGGGCAATCGGCGAGATGTCCGAACTCGAGATTCTGCACTGTCTTGCGTATGCCGTAGATTTTGCACGCTACTGGGAGCCGCCGGACGAAGAAGATCTGATCTTCGTCCGCCCTGAGGTGATCGCGGCATTGCGACCGATTGCCGAAGCACTACTCGACTCGCCACACACTGCCTGGTGGACCGAGCCGGTCGACCGTCTGAACCAGAATCTGGTTGAAAAGCGAAACCCTATTTACGGCTGGTCGGACCTACCCTTGCGGATTTACCGTGCAGAGGACGGCCTCGAACAGTGGCGTGCTGAGGCACTCGACAACGAACGTCAGTTTCTGGAATACCAGATCGAAGATCCGGACCGTCACATCGGAGGCGAATGGTGGTCTATCCCGTTTGCCAACGGCACAACCGAAACAACCAGGGCCCGCGACGGTATCGGGGCCCTCGGGGTGATTCTCGAAGAAGACAGCTCCTCGAACGAGGCGCGGGTGCAGCCGGTAAGGATCTACGGCGCGCCCCGCATCTACGAGATCACCGGTCCGCAGGACTGGGCGAATCTGGTCGATACCTATCCCCTGCCAGTGCCCGCTTCACGTCGCTCCGTGTGGTACGACACGACCGGTGAATACCGTGACTGGTTCATTCCGGACTGGGTTTCGGTGTCCGCGGATTACGACGCCGTGCACCTGACCATGATGGCTTATCTGACCACGCCAGGTGTCGCGATCCCGTTGTCGGCCAACGCGGGGGCCACTGTGCTCGCCGGGTGGAATCCGGACGCCACCTTCTGGCTACGTAGCAACAACATCACCGTTGACGACGACCCGACGGGCTGACGTTCGGCTACACCGAGTTGAGCAGGTGCGGCCGCACTGCCAGCCACCGCGCGGTGTCCTCGATCCCCTGTTCCAGGGTGAATGTCGGAACCCACCCGAGTAGTCGCAACGCACGATCGTTCGATGCGTAAGCGCCGGCAGTGTCACCGGTGCGTCGGCCGGCAGCGACCACGTCGATATCTTCGCCGAGCACGTTCTCGAATGTGTGTACCAGCTCCCACACGGTCGTCCCCCGCCCGCTGCCCAGATTGACCACAGTCATGCGTGATGATTCAGCGGTGACCCGGTCGAACCTTTCCAGTGCTCGAACATGAGCGTCTGCAAGGTCCCAGACATGAACGTAATCACGCACTCCGGATCCGTCGCGCGTCGGCCAATCCGTTCCCGTAACCCTGAAAGGCGTTCCTGTCGAATATGATTCGAACAGCTTCCCGAGTGCGTGGGTCGGAGTTGCCGACGCTGTTCCGCTTCGCAGATCCGGATCTGCCCCGACCGGGTTGAAGTAGCGTAGAGATGCTGCCGATAATCCTGTGGCCGCCGCAATGTCGTCGAGCATCGTTTCGAACTGAGCTTTGCTGTGCGCGTAGGGACTCTGCGGTGCGATCCGCCAATGTTCGTCGACACACCCACCGTCGCTCGGCGCGTACACCGCAGCAGAGGAACTGAACAAGAAGCGCTCACAGCCGTTCCGAAGGACACTCGATACCAGCGTCAGTGACTTGGATACGTTGTTCTCGTAGTACCGCGCCGGGCTACTCACGGAATCACCGACCACGATCAAGGCCGCACAGTGAACTGTGGCATCGATCTCGGGATGGTCGGCGAATATCTTGTCGAGCAGTTCCTCGTCCGCGATGTCGCCGCAGTAGAACGGGAATCTGTGCGCAAATTCGGCGCGGCCGGTCAGCAGGTTGTCGAGAATCACGACATCGATCCCGGCGTCGACGCACTTCGACGCGACGGTGCTACCGATGAATCCCGCTCCGCCCGTGATCAGTACTTTCACGCCGCTCCCCCGGCATCTTCGACGGCAGTCCTCGCACGACGGACGAAGTGGGACACGCGTGAGCGGGCCAAGTCCCATCCACGTAGGTCGCGCCCGTCCCGGATGGAAAGCCGATCACGGTCGAGAAAGAGCGGCACCATGACCAGATCGCGGTAGAGCGAGTGCAGGCGTGGGCGATCCGCCAACCACAGCGTCCATCGCCACCACCAACGCGCCGAGATGGTCGTCATTCCGGTACTGACGCCGAAGATCGATTCCACCGCCGCCCAGTGGACGTTCACCGCCCGACGGACATCGCGTGGCAACTGGCGTCTGGAGAGCGTCACAGCGAGTTCCGGTTCGGAAGTGAGCAGGTACCCCACGTCGAAGACACTGTTCAACGACAAATCGGCTCGAATCAAGGCCCGATCGGCAAGCCGCGCGTGAGCGATGACGTGCAGCGTCACGTCGGCCATCGCAAGGCGGGATCCTTCCGCCTCCGAGCTGATTCCTCGGACCGCGGCCTCCCGGGTCAGCGCGTGACGGGCGAACCTCGGAAGTAAGTGCGAATGGATTTCGACGGAGCCATGACGGTCGTCGCGAAGGAGTGCCGGTTCCTGGTGATCGTCGTGATCGATGGAGTCGGAGTCCACTTCGTCGGGGCGGACCATTCGGTAGCCGAAATCGAGGATCGCGTCGTTGGCCGGAACGGCATGTGCAGGGTCGACGACCAAAAGGTCGATGTCCGTCATCCGTCGAGCTGCCGGGTTCGGCCAGATTCTTCGCTCGAGAAGGGCGGCACCCTTCAGTGCAACCGTCGGAAATCCGTTGCTGTGTAACAACTCTTGCAGTTCCACTCGTTGCGCGTCGAGGTCCGAGATCCTTATGGTGTTTCGGTGATGGACAAGGCTCAGCGTCAATTCCGGACTCGATGCGGTGGCCGAGGATTCCGACAGCATTTCCGCGAAGCTCGCAGGTAGGACCGATGCGAAGCCGGCCTCGACCGCTCGGGAGGCGAGCAGCGGCAATACCTTGTGCCTTACAGCGGCGTCGATGACTCTGGGCCAATCCTGCTGCGAACACAAGCGGATGACGTCGGCCCCACACTCGGGTTTCAACATGGAAATCAGGTACCGGGTGTCACGCATGACGCCACCAGTTCCTCCACGGTGTCGGCGCCGGTATCGCCGTGATGTCGAATCAGTCTGTAGCACGGGGCATTCGAGAGTAGAGCAGCGATGTTTCTCAGGGTCACTCCGTGATTGTCGGACCACAGGGCGGATTGCCCGGCCAGCGACTGTATCGCTTGGGGTACGGGCATCGGAGCGAGTCGAGTCGGCCCCTCGTCCCATCCATCGAGGATCAGCACCAGGTCGATTCCGCGAACCGCCGAGCTGACGTTTCGTTCAGCAGGCAAGGTCGACGGGTCCAACGCCCACACCGGCGGGGCGTACGGAAGATACAGCGAATCGTGCGCTTTGATCTCCGGGAGGACGTCGAACGTACCGGCTTTGAGGTGGACCCGCCGTGGTAAGCCCACAGCTTCGGTACCACGAATGAAGACGCCTTCGTCAGCACGCAGTTGTGCACCCCGTAAGGCAAGGGCGAGCGCCAAGGTGGTCTTGCCCGCCCCGGAATGCCCGGCGATCGCCACTCTCACACCGTTGCAGTCGACCAGAGCGGCGTGCAGGCGTGTCCAATGTCGGGCGTGCGCGGCCGTCATGACATCCCGGTGCACCGTGCGGTACACGCTCTCCGCGAGCTGGAGACCGTCGAGACCGATCAGCGTTTCACGGCTGCCGCTGATGGTCGATTCGATGGTGACGTCCCAGCGACCGAATGTGGCTCGATTCCGCTGAATCCGAACTTCGACGTTGTTGTCCGCAGGCCACGGGCTGGCAATCCGATGCTCGACGACACCGACCTCGGGTATGCGGAAACCGCGCACAATCGCGTCAACCCAAAGGTAGTGCGCCCGGAATTGCGGTACGTGGTTGCCTGTCACGGAATTCTCACACCAGCAGACGAGAGGTGCTCAGCTGTCCGTACGTCTCGTTGACTACCGACTTCGCCTCGTCGTCAGGGATCTCGAGCACTTCTGCCACGGCCTGGACAATTTCGCTGACGGTCCGGCCGTCACACAGTTCCCACACCAACGTCGCGACCGGGTTGAGGTGATGGGCAACCTCGCTGGAGCTGTCGTACAGCACAACACCGTCGGTGAGATCGTTGCTCTCCACCGTCTGAGAGCGTTGCGGTCTCACACCTTCGAGTAGTTCGGTCAAGATATCTCCTTGATTCAGCGAATCCGATTTCGTTTTGGTGGTGGTCTCACAGTGCGAAGCGTCGTGAGTATTCGGATTCGATTGCGCCCGAACGAATCAGGCTGCGTGTGGAGGCGATGCCGGGCGACAGCGTCAGGCACGTGAGCGCTCCCCCGGCACTCGCATCCACCAGGTAGTCGCCCAGAGTTCGGTAGTGACCCGCCCATTGTCCGAATGCTTCGGGATCTGACTCCGGATCCGCAATCTCATCGAGAATTCGCTCGAAGGCGCGCGAATGTACGAGAACGGCGTGGACTCCACGGTTCTCAGGACTGGTGCGCAAGAGTGCCGAACCGTCGAGCAGAGCTCCGTCCCTCGATTTCGGGTCGTGTCCGAGGTGGACGACATCCCAATCGCCGTGATCCAACTCTTCGCGGGCATGGCCAAGGATCGATGCGGCGGCATCCAGCAAACTGACGTCGTCAGCAGCGATGAGGACCGAATCCCAGCCCTTCTCAGTCGCCCGAGCGAGCGCACGACGCCACGAGACGGTGAAGGCCGCGTCCTGATTCATCGCGTCCTCGAAAGCCGACACTCTTTCCACCGCTGTTACGCGCGGTAAGCGAATGAATCTATGCCAGGACGCTTTCCATCTGTCGATGTCAAGATCGAGATTCACGACGGCAACACCGAGGTCCGACTGAGAATCCTCGACAACGGGGTTGGGTTCTCCCCCTACTCGGACAGGCGACAGTGGGCGATCGAGCACAACGTCGACTGCGCCTCGCTCGAGCAGATAAGCCGCCAGTGAGAAGTCGGACGGCACGGGTCCGTTGATCCTTCGTGAGAGTTCGTCTCGCAAAGTTCCGTATGTCGCCGCGCGAACAATCAGTGCAGCTCCGACCAGATCTTCGCCGTGTGCGTGGATGACAGCCGTATCGGCTTCGGCGGGGAGGTCGTCGACGATGTTCCGTAGCTTGTACATAACCGCGGGTTCGATCACGCGCGCCTCGTCCAGAAAAACCACCGACTTCCAGCCCAGCAGAATTGCCTTGTCGATTCCGGCGACGAACGCAGAGACCGTCCTCCACCCATCCGGACCGTCGTCCTCCGCCGGAATGGCACGGTGAACGGTCAGTTCGATCGACTCGGCCTCCGCCAGGCATGAACGCCACGGAGCGACTCGGCCGTCGTCGCTGAGAACGACCACCCCACCGAAGACCAACTCGGGTCGCTGGACGCTCAGCTCGGCACGGCGACGAATCTCGGGATACGAATCACCGAGGTACCTGGAGAACTGACGATGGAGTGAGTCGAGATCCCATCCGACCCCACTCCAACCGAGCAGGTAATTGTGAACACGATCTTCCCAGTTTATTCGATACGGGACACCGGCCGGGCGCTCGAATCGATGGTGCCAACCAAATGTCGGAAGGCAGACGACCTTTCCGCCGTTGATCCGGAACTTCTCGTGGATGTATCCCTCTTCACCGCCGAATCCGGTGAAGTGCGAGTTCAATCCCGGCCATGCCTCACGCCTGCAGGCAAATGAGCCGAGGCCCTGCATGACGATCTCGAAAGGCACGTCAGGGTGTTGCTTCGCTCGCGGATCAACTCCCCACGAGCCGAACATCCCGTTGCGCCACTTGGGGTCCATGTGGGTGGCCGCGATGTGCGAGGAATCCTGGGAGAGCATCGGTCCCTGGATCAGATCGTCGGTTTCCGGGTCCGCATCGAAATACGCCAGCAACGCCGACAACGATCCCGGTGCCAAGATCACGTGGGAGTCGAGGACCAGGACGTACTTTCCTGTTGCCTTGCGGAACAGGACGTCCCGCACCGCAGTCGATCGAACGTCGGTGAACGGAACGTAGCGGAACCGATCGATATACCCCGCAAACGATTCGAGCATCGGCGCCGGCAACCCCTCGGGGTTGTTGTCCAACAAGACGAATTCGACTCTGTCCAGAACCTCGCGATGATGGACCAAGATCGAGTGGATCGTGAAGTACGCGCCGTCGAAATCGTCGTAGGTCGCGATCGCGATAGTCAGATCGGCCGGTTCTCCGTGCGGTGGAGTCTCCTTCACCTGAACCGACCCCGCGCTCTGAAACTTCTTCAGAGCGCGGTGTAGCGCGACATCGAACTCTGTCATCGTCGGTGTTCCCCCTCGGAACCAGTCGCGTCGTGTCGGCTACGTAGGTTCCGTGGGATTCGTCGGCTGGGTCGGAGGGGTCGGGAAGGTCGGCTCGGTGCGAGTGGTTGGCACTGTCGGTACGGTTGGCACAGTCGGGACGGTCGGCTCCGTCGGCACAGTCGGCCCGGTCGGCTTAGCCGTCGTCGTTCCACCGGAACCTGAAGAGCTACCGGTTGATCCGGAACCTGTGGAACTTCCAGACGATCCCGAACTCCCGGAACTACCCGAACTGCCTGACGATCCCGAACTTCCCGATGATCCGGGGTTGCCCGGCTCGTTTCCGCCCGGCTGGTTCCCTCCCGGAGTATGGCCACCGGGCTGATTCCCGCCTGGTTGTTCGCCGCCTGGTTGATTCGGGTTCTGCTGGCCACGACTTGGCGCTCCGGAGAGATTCGGCGTGTCTCCGGCTGCGAAGGCCGGCGCCGCACCACCGAGGCTGATCGACGTCACGACGGGCACAGTTACCGCCGAGGCCGCTAGAACTGTCTTGACGAACTTGCGTCGATCAACCGGAACATTCTGAAAAGCGTCGTCGCCCATAGTGTTTCTCCCATGCGTCCGAGACGAGGTCGTCCTCACTCGATGTCGGGCAAAACGCTAGCATCCTTCCGGCAACTTTACAGACTGAACCCGCCGAAATTTGGTTCTTATGCGAAGTTGAGACTGGACTGGGCCGGCAATTCGGACGGGAGTACGACAATTCCCTCCAGCACAGGGAGCACGTTTGTCCTGTTCCATCACCGTCAGCCGGCCGGCATCTCCCACGGCGCCACCGGAAGAGTGCTTCCGGTTTCGAGGTAGGACTTCAGGTTCGACAACACCGCCGACCATCCACCGGCCACCTCCATGCGAGCCGATTCGTCCGCCAAATCGGTGTGCTTGACGGTCAGTCGCACGATCGCGCCGAAGGCTTCGATGTCGAAACTCACCCGAGAGATGTCGACGCCCGGTTCGCCGTTCGGATCAGCCCAGGTGGTGACCAACCTCGACGGAGGGTTGCTCTCGACTACGGTGCCGACTACATCGGCAATGTTCGAACCGTCGATCCGGCGGTGCTCCCAGGTCGATCCCGGCTGCCAGTCGGAGACGTTGCTGTGTCCCCAATACTCTGCGGTGGCCTGTGCGTCGGTGAGCGCTTTCCAGACGTTGTCCGCCGTGCTCGCAATGTAGGTGACGTACACAAAACTGGGCTTGTCGGTCATGGCTTCCTCCGCAATTCTTTTGACGGTACTGAGCGCACGAAGGCGCGGTACCTCGAACTTGTTGATCCACCGCTCTCGAATCTCCTCGAGCGCAACGGGATTGAGATAGTGAAGCTTTGCCCTCCCCTGTCGGACCGTGCTGATCAGATTGGCGTCCTCGAGCATGGTGAGGTGTTGAGTGACAGCTTGCCGACTCATGTCGAGGCTGTCGCACAGCTCGCCGAGCGACTGACCGTTGGCTACGAACAAGCGGTCCAGGAGAAGCCTTCGTGTGGGATCGGCCAGTGCTTTGAAGGCTGCATTCATCCGGTCGTTCACAACTTCACAATATGCAAGCATTTACTTGCATGTCAACGGTTGGGCGTGCCGGGTTTCGAAAGTTGGGACAGATGAGGTGTGATGTCTCTAGGCAGATGTGATCTGAATCCCGGATTGCACCGTAAGAGAGGTTGGGCACATGGACTGGGCAGCAATTGGAGTGGGTGTCGGGTATGCCTCGGTGGCCCTGTCGATCCTGGTTTTCGTCGGCGGGTGCATCGCACTGTTCATCTTGTCCGTCCGCCAGTAGCTGACACCTCGACAAAGTGGTGATCACCCCGGGGTCCGGCCAAGCCGATCACCTCGGGAGTGATCACCCTCGAGGCCGCTTGATCGATTCGGACACACCGGCGCGCGTCGGACTGCTCGCAGAGAAGCTCGGCCGCGGTGGGACTACCGTAGGACTGTCGCCTAGAACTCGAGGAGTACGGAATGAGCATCCAGTCGGTTGAACCGCACCGCCACCGCGTAGTGGTGATCGGTTCCGGCTTCGGAGGATTGTTCGGCACTCAGGCTCTCAAAAAAGCCGATGCCGACATCACGATGATCGCGCGTACAACCCACCATCTGTTTCAGCCGCTCCTCTATCAGGTTGCGACCGGCATCCTCTCGGTCGGTGACATCGCTCCCGCCACGAGACTGGTGCTGCGCAAGCAGAAGAACGCACAGGTACTGCTCGGTGAGGTCGAGACCATTGATCTCGAGAATCAGACCGTGACCTCGCGCCTGCTCGAACGCGTCACTGTTACGCCGTTCGACAGTCTGATCGTGGCAGCCGGTGCCGGTCAGTCGTACTTCGGCAACGACCAGTTCGCGGAGTTCGCCCCCGGAATGAAAACGATCGACGACGCCCTCGAACTGCGCGGACGAATCCTTGGGGCCTTCGAACAGGCCGAACTGTCGGACGATCCCGCCGAGCGTGCGCGCTTGCTCACCTTCGTCGTTGTCGGCGCCGGCCCCACCGGCGTGGAGTTGGCCGGGCAGATCGCCGAGCTTTCCCGTCGAACGCTGGACGGCGCGTTCCGCAAGATCGATCCTCGTGAAGCGCGCGTCGTGCTCCTCGACGGCGCCCCTGCCGTGTTGCCCGTGTACGGCGGGAAGCTCAGCCGCAAGGCTGCCGAGACGCTCGAGAAGCTCGGCGTCGAGATCCAGCTCGACGCGATGGTCACCGACGTGGACAACGACGGTCTGATCATCAAGGAGAAGGACGGCACGCTTCGCCGTATCGAGTCGCAGTGCAAGGTGTGGTCCGCCGGCGTGCAGGCCAGCCCCCTCGGCAAGCAGCTCGCAGAACAGAGCGGCGGAGAAACCGACCGCGCCGGCCGCGTCATGGTCAATCCCGACTTGTCTCTGCCCGGGCACCCCAACGTCTTTGTCATCGGCGACATGATGTCGCTCGACAAGCTGCCCGGATTGGCTCAGGTTGCCATGCAGGGTGGCAAGTACGCGGCCAAGCAGATCAAAGCGTCACTGGACGGCAAGTCACCGTCGGAACGAGTTCCGTTCAAGTACTTCGACAAGGGCAGTATGGCAACGATCTCGCGCTTCAGTGCGGTAGCCAAGGTGGGCAAGCTCGAGATCAGCGGCTTCATCGGGTGGGTTGCCTGGCTGGCAATTCACCTCCTCTACCTCGTCGGATTCCGTTCCCGTGCCTCGACGCTGTTGTCGTGGGCGGTGACGTTCTTCGGGCGTGGCCGTGCTCAGATGGCGTCCACCGAGCAGCAGGTCTTCGCGCGAAACGCGATGGGCGAATTGGAGAAGAAAAACAAGGAAGCGACGGAGTCCGGCAGCGCTTCGAATGGCGAAGCCAAGAAGGCTGCCGGCAAGCAGCAGAAGGCCGCCGGCTGATCAACACCTGAGTGACCGGCGGAGGGCGGCTGTGGAGTTCAACTCCGCAGCCGCCCTCCGTCATTCGATCGACTGCCGCGTGGTCAGTTTCCGATCTTCGCCACCTCGGTGATGTTCGCGAGGCGAACCTGTCCCTTGGAAACGAGTCGGTCGTTCTCGTCGGTGATGCGAACTTCCCAGAGTTGCTGGGTGCGTCCGCGATGAATCGGGGTGGCTTCAGCGGTGAGAGTGCCCTCCCGCGTTGCGCGCAGGAAGTCGGTGTTGTTGTTGACTCCGACCACGTGTCCTCGCTCGCCCAGCCACACGGTGCCACCGACGCTGGCGAGAGACTCCACCACCGAGCAGTACACACCCCCGTGCTGTATCCCGGCGGGCTGGTGCAGCGTGGGCTTGACGGTCCATTGCGCCCGCACGCGATCTGGGCTCAGTTCGGTGTATTCCAGGCCGATGGTGGCGTCGAAGCCCGTTCCGAGCCGTTTCATCATCTCTGCGGTCTCAGCAGTGTCGACCATGCCATCTCCATCTGTGATTCTCTGGCGCCGGTGTGGCTGCCACTCCCTACCTGATTACACGAGAGGTAACTCGAGCTTGGAATCAGGTCTGGAAAAAGAACCGGCGGGTTTCACATCATTCGATGTGAAACCCGCCGTGGGAAGGACCGGGAGTCTCTGCAGCCCTCAGGACTCCGGCGCGGTCCGGCAGTTTCGTCACTCTCGCGGGGTGTAACTCTCCGCGTGGTGTTCCACAATCATAGGCAAGGCTGACCTAATTTAGCAAGCCCTTCGTCGAACTGGTTCCAACGAGGACGCAGCGAGACCTTGCGGCGTGCACGCACGGGCAGTCCGGCGGCGACAAAAGCGTCCAGCAGCCCCTGCCCGCGGCGCTGAGCGGCTGATTCGCCCCCGCCGGCCAAGATGGGGACATATGCCGCTGCGCCCAGGATCGACTCCCCTACCAAGCCCCAGAATCTGAACTGGTCGACGGGCGCACACCTGGAGACGGCGTCGTAGATCGCCCGTAGCGAGGTCAGGCAACGGTGCGCGGTCCAGACGAGGAGCGCTTCTTCGCACGGCATGTCGACGACGCCGTCACTGCCGGACTCCCGTCCGTTCGGCGCAACGCGCAGAGTCTCGTCGATCACCCCGGCCCAGTCGATACCGCCGTCGCTGTCCATGTGGATGAACAGGTTCTCGAGGCCTGGATCCCAAGCGGCACCTTCGGAGACGATCGATGCGGCAACCCTGCCGACCACAGCGTGAATCAGTGATGTTGCGACCTGTATCGCCGCAGCTTCGGCACTGTCGAGATCCTGGAGCGAGCGGGCGAACATCTGATGCACCCGATCCCCGCACAAGCCTTCACTCAACTGCCACCAACGCCGTTTGCCTTCACCTGACATGGCGGCAACCGCGTAGACGCGCGGGTAGTCAGGGTTGAGTGCTCGTAGGCGAACGCTGGTGCGGCTCAATGCGTTCGACCGGAGTTCGAATTCACGAACATCCGCATGCTGGGTGGTCAAGGTGATTGTCACCGTGCACTCCAATCGGCCGAAGTTGTCTTGTGGTTCTTAATGTAGGTTAGCCTCACCATAATTCAAGAGTAAAGAACTGTGACGCTGGGCACCGCATATTCACAGGAACTTGCCCCGCAGGGAGCACACCCACATAGGGTTCCGTAACCTAAGATGCGAATTCCCTGCGCACAAAGACCAGGAGCTCGATCCGCCAGTGACGATGATCAAACCGCTCGGGAACGGACATCCCCGAGGACCCAGCGAGACGTACGGACGGCGCATAGTGCCGCGCGGCCCGGCTCCTGTCCGAATGCGTGTTCTAGCTGGGATTTTCGACGCGGGGGTGTTCCTGCTTCCGTTGCTCGTCGGCTGGTACGTCGTTCAGTCGCTCCGAGACGAGAACGGTGGCGGCGAAGCCGACCGCGCAGTATTCGGTGGGACGGCAATAGCCATTGCCGTTGGTCTCCTCGTGTGGAACCTGGGATTCCGCGAAGGTGCCACAGGCCGGACCTCGGGAAAGGGATGGGTAGGTCTGGTCACGCGTGACGCGAAGACAAAGCAGCCCATCGGTGTTCGCCGGGCTCTGCGCAGGCCGTTCGATCGAACCGGTATCGAGGTGGTCCGTGAAAGCACGGCGCGCGAAGAAGGGTTCGAGGAACTCGCGCGCGACAACAGCGTCGGGGCAACTCGTCGACGCCGGCTGATCGGTCTCGCGGTGCTCACGGTTCTTCTCGCGCTCGTCATGCTCGCGAGCATCGCGGTGGGCGCACGTCCGCTGACGTTTGCCGAGATCTTCCACGCCATCTTCAGTTCGGACGGCACCCAGACGGACATCATCGTGCGAACGTTGCGCGCTCCGCGGACCATCCTGGGTCTTGTCGTCGGCATCGCACTCGGTATCGCCGGCGCCCTGATTCAGGGACACACGCGTAACCCGTTGGCAGATGCCGGACTACTCGGCCTCAACGCCGGCGCGGCTTTCTTCGTAGTCATGGCGATCTATCTCTTCGGCTTCACCGCACCGAGTCAGTACCTCTGGTTCGCGTTTGCAGGATCGTTCGTCGCCAGCATCGTCGTCTTCGGCTTGTCCTCCATCGGAAACGGCGGCGCGAGTCCTCTGAGTTTGGCTCTGGCGGGCGCAGCCGTCGCGTTCTTCCTGCAAGCCATGACCAATGCCGTGATCATCCTCGACCAGACCAGTCTGGACGCCTACCGTTTCTGGGTAGTCGGGTCGGTGTCCGGTCGCGGGTTCGACGTTCTCTGGCAGGTCCTCCCCTTCCTGATACTCGGTTTGGTCATCGCCCTGGCGAGTACGCCTGGTCTCAATGTCCTCAGCCTGGGTGAAGACGTCGCAAAAGCGTTGGGAACGAACATCGCGTTCAGTCGCACACTCGGCATCATCGCGATCACCCTGCTGACCGGCGCCGCGACCGCAGCGTGTGGACCTATCGCGTTCATCGGATTGGTGGTCCCCCACGTGGCCCGGGCCATCACCGGACCCGACTACCGCTGGCTGGTCCCGTACGCGGGCTTGCTCGGCGCGGTCATGTTGATCACCGCGGACATCATCGGCCGCGTAGTCGTGCGCCCCGGCGAGTTGCAGGTCGGAATCATCCTGGCCCTCTTCGGCGCCCCGTTCTTCATCGCTCTCGTACGCCGCAGGAAGTTGGCAAGTCTGTGACGCTCAAGCAAGAACTCCGGGTACTCCCCCGGACCGTCCCCTCACGTAAGTCGATTCGTATCGGTGGATTCTCGCTGGTCTACCGTCCACTCGCGGTGTCGGTGTGCATTGCGCTCGCGGTCGCACTCTTCCTTCTGCTCTGCATCAACATCGGACGCGGCGACTATCCGATCTCGATCCCCGATGTCATTTCCGTCCTGCTCGGTAATGGAAGCAAGACACAGAACCTGATCGTCTTCGATCTCCGACTTCCTCGATCGCTCACCGCACTCTTCATCGGCATGGCACTCGGCATTGCAGGTGCGGTCACCCAGACGATCGCTCGCAACGCCCTCGCCAGCCCCGACATCCTCGGAATCACGGCCGGATCGAGTGCTGCCGCGGTTGCTCTCATCGTGCTCGGTGGTGGCGGGTCGTTCGTGGGACTGCTTGCCACACTGGGGATTCCGTTGGCTGCACTCTGCGGCGGCCTACTGACAGCAGTGGTGATCTACGCCTTGGCGTGGCGCAAGGGCGTCGAGGGGTTCCGCCTCATCCTGATCGGTATCGGCATCAACGCCATGCTGGTGGCAGCGACGGGATGGCTCCTCATCTCGGCGGACATCAACGACGCTTCTCGCGCACAGGTGTGGCTCAACGGTTCACTCAACGGTGCCACCTGGAATCAGATGTGGCCGGTCGCCATCGCCGTCGCAGTAGTCGGCGGCTACGCGGTGATCGCATCGTTCACCATGGGAGCACTGCGGTTGGGCGACGACAACGCAACCTCACTCGGTGTTCGCTTGCAATCCTCCCAGGCCAAGCTGTTGCTCTCCGCCGTGGCGCTGGCCGCCATCGCAACCGCCGCAGCAGGTCCGGTCGGCTTTGTCGCCCTGGCTGCGCCACAGGTCGCTATGCGTCTGGTGCGCTCTGCCGGCCCGCCCATCGTGGCGTCCGCGCTGACCGGTGCTGTACTGGTGGTCGGCAGCGACGTCATCGCTCGAACAATTCTGCCTGTGGAACTCCCCGTCGGAATCGTGACTTCCGCACTTGGTGGTCCGTTCCTGCTCTACCTGTTGGTTCGTAACAATCGGAAGGTCACAGCATGACCACCATCGCCCAGTCCACCGATACTCCTTCGCGTCTCGTCGCCAAGAACCTGACGCTCGGGTACGGGGACCGCATCATCGTCGACGGACTCGATCTCGAGATCCCTACCGGCGTGATCACGACGGTCATCGGCCCCAACGGTTGCGGCAAGTCGACGCTCCTGCGTGCGCTCGGTCGTCTGCTCAAGCCCAAGGGCGGATCGGTTGTCCTGGACGGCAAGGCGATCAGTTCGATGAAGACCAAGGAAGTCGCACGGGTGCTCGGAATGCTCCCCCAGACTCCAGTTGCGCCCGAAGGACTCACCGTCGCCGATCTGGTCTCACGTGGGCGCCACCCGCACCAGTCGTGGATCAGGCAGTGGTCTGCGGACGACGAGGGCGAGGTCGCCGAAGCGCTGGAGCTGACCGGTGTCTCGGATCTCGCCGATCGACCCGTCGATCAATTGTCCGGCGGTCAGCGCCAGCGGGCCTGGATCTCGATGGCTCTCGCCCAGGGAACCGACATTCTGCTTCTCGACGAACCGACTACCTATCTGGACCTCGCGCACTCGATGGAAGTCCTCGACCTGGTGGATCAACTCCACGAGGAAATGGGGCGCACCGTGGTGATGGTTCTGCACGACCTCAATCTCGCGGTCAGATACAGCGACCATCTGATCGTGATGCGCGACGGCGCCGTCGTCGCTTCTGGTGTCCCCAAGGACATCATTTCCGCGGAACTTCTGCTCGAGGTGTTCGGTCTCGAAGCTGCGGTCATCGACGATCCCGTCTCGGATCGGCCGCTGATCGTTCCGATCGGCACCCGGCACGTGTTCGGCGCCGTCGGCGGGCCGGCAAAGCCTGCGTGACGATCGCGAATCAGCGACCCAGAATCGTCCGAACAAGTTTGAATCCCTGACCGATCGTCACGGTCGGCAGGTACGCTCGTCCGACCGCGTTCCCGATGCTCGGCAACGCGGCTGGATCGGCGAAGGTCATGTGCATCGGCACGTACCGAGGCTGGAACTTCGATTTGAAGGCCAACAGCGAACGAAATCCGTACACCGGTTCCAGGGTGCGACCGAGCAGGTCGAGCACGCTGTCCATCATCGCCGAGAAAGTCGTGGCCTCCGGTTCGTTCGCATTCCTCTCGGAATCACCGGCGATTGTTGCCAACGGTGCACCGGACAGACTGAGGAACTCGACGTCCTCCTCCTCCAATTTCAGTGCAGCGGAGGCGATGAGGAACTCCATCGCGGGACGGAATCCTTCGGAGCGTCGCCTCATGAAGTCGAGTGTCCACCCGACGACTTTGCCGTCGCGGTACACCGGTAGCCACGACGTGACACCGTGCACGGTGCGATCCTCGTCGACGGCGATCAGGCACCGCACTTGTTCGTCGTCGATCTCGTCGAGTCCGCCGAGGGTGAATCCCATCTCGGGCATCCCCTTGTCCGCCACCCATTCCTCCGAGATCGCAACTATCTGATCCTTGATCGCGAGAGGTGCATGAGGGAAGGAAATCCACTCGGCCGTGATCCCGGACTTCTTCGCCCGGTTCAGTGCTGTTCGCACATCCTGGAACCGCTTTCCTGTGAACGCGACCTGTCCGAGGTCGAGCACGGTTTCCTCGGCGACCTGCAGGCCGCTCCAGCCCATGGAATCAGTGATGCTTCGGGCGTCGTCGGTCACTGAATAGAAGCAGGGAATCCAACCGTTCGACGAAGCGAACTCGGCAAACTCCTCGATCGCCGTGCGCATGCGATCTGGAGGACCGACCGGATCACCGGTTGTGAGAGCAACACCGGCGATGACGCGATACGCGACGTAACTCGAACCGTCCGCGCTGAACCAGTATGTGTTTCCCTTCCACGTCGTCATCCAGGACAACGGGCTGCCGGTACCGGCGATCAACATGGATCGTGCTCGTTCGGCGGCTTTGGGATCGGCGGTCTTGACCGGCTTGAGGAAACTCACGAACACCAACACGGCGGCGACGCCCCAGAACACGACGCCGGTCCACTCGAAGAGCAACGTCGACTCGATGTCCACGGGAAGCAGACGCGGATCGATCAACTGCAGGTACACGGGCGGTACAAGGCGCTGAGGGAAGTCCGCGAGCAACATCGTTACGGTGGGCTCGCGATCGAACCCGTGCCTGGCGAGCATTCCGCCGCCGACGTAGATCACGGCGAGGACCGCGAGCAAGGTCACGATCGCAGCACCGAGACGTCGGTATGTCTTGGCCGGGGCCGCGACGTCGAAGTATCGACGTGTCGCGATCAGCAGGATCAGTACGAAGAGCGGTGTCAGGAACGGCACCAGAGTTCGGTACACGTTCGGATCGCTGATTCCGTAGAACAAGCTGTCACTGTCGACGGCGTCGACGAACCTGATGACGAAGTTCCCGATCGAGAGGACGAGTAGGACTACCTGAGCACACACTGTCGCAATCCAGGCAAATCTGCGGCCACGACGGAGCCCGTCACTCAACACGAGAACGAAGATCGACGGCATCAGCGAGAGCAGAGTCGGGCCGATACCGGAGAGTCTGAGCTCGAGGAGTCCTCGTCGGCAGTCCGGATCCGACGAGGACTCCTCACACAGTTCTCGAACCTCGGCGACAGTCCAGGGAACTCCGCGGAAGAGGTCACGGAGGACCGCGAGTGGGCCGACCGCCTGCGGGGACAATGCGGCGATCATCGGGCCGATCGCACTCGCCGCGACGACGATGGCGACCAGGACGCGACCCTCTCGCTGTGTCCCGGCGATGCGCTCACCGCGCGCCGATCGTCCGACGATCCACTGTCCGATCACCAAACCCACCACAGCGGCAAAGAATCGGATGACGTCTTGCAGCTGACCACTGAACAAGGCCAAAGTGATCGTCAACGCCAAAGTTCCGACGCGAATGCGACGGCGCCACAGGGTGCCCATGTTCGAGCTGGCGGCCATCGCAGCGCCGACGATCCATGCACTGGCTCCGACCGCGGAGCCCACGTGGAGGCGGAATCCCCAACTGGAATCGAACACCTTCGCAAACGACGCCCAGCCGAGCCCGAGCAGGACTCCCAAGATTTGAGTGCTTGCGCCGGCGATCGCAAGCTTGATCGTTCCCATTCGGCGTTCGAGGGGTGCGGCGACTGCGATCAGGAGCACGGTCGCGCCGAGGTACCCGAGCAGGTTTCCTGCCCACAGCACGGACGTGAGCGGAGTCCAGATGCGGCCGTGCTGGATCGAGCCCATTCCGGCACCGATCGTGTGCTCGAGATCGCGGGACGGTCCGTGAACGAGGCTGCCGGTTGCGGCACCCACGATCCACATGGTGAGAAGTAGAACGACCGTCAATGGTGCGTCGCGAATGCCGAAACGGATGATGCCGGCAGCTTTCTGCGTGACTACCCGCGCCCGTGATGTCGATTCTTCGGTGCCCGGCGAACTGTCGATCGTCATCTACGTGCGGCTACTTTCTGCGGATCGACTGTTGGCTTGCAATTATCGGGCATCGTCATTGTCGGGAATTCCGTCGTCTCACACCACCGTAACCGTCACGCAGATCACTATGGCCAATACCACACCCCCACCGAGGTGGTTACTACTACCAGTAGTACGTATTTCGTCGTGGAAGTCCGTAGAATCGAAGAATGGCAGGTCTAGGTGAACTCGAACGCGCGGTGATGGATCATTTGTGGTCCACATCGGAACCGCAAACTGTGCGACAGGTGCATGAAGCACTCGCGACGCATCGCGAATTGGCGTACACGACGGTAATGACCGTTCTGCAGCGCCTGGCGAAGAAGCATCTGGTGATTCAGCAGCGTGACGATCGCGCACATCGCTATCTTCCCGTCAACAAACGCGAAGAACTGGTCGCGAGTCTGATGGTCGACGCGCTGGCCCAGGCTCCGGAGTCCGGCGGTCGCGCCGCGGCGCTCGTCCACTTCGTGGGACAGGTCAATGCTGACGAAGCCGATGCTCTCCGCGAGGCGCTCGCTGCCCTCGAGGTGCGCGAGTCCGCGAAAAAGGCTGCGCAGCCCGGAATTTCTAGGCCGAACTGATTTCGTCGTGCATGATGTGTAGGACATGAACGCCACTACTGCACTGGTTTTCGGACTGCTTGCCTTGTTGCTGGCCGGTCCGGTTCCCGCACTCCTGAGCCGCTCCACGTGGCCTTACCGCGCTCCACGCGCGGCGTTGGTTCTGTGGCAAGCCGTCGCAATTGCTGCGGTGCTGTCGGCATTCAGCTCGGGCCTGGCCATTGCCAGCCAGCTGCTCGTTCCCGGCACTGACGGTAGGCCGACGACGGCCCCGACCGCCGAAATCGATGCACTCGGGCTCCCGCTGTGGATTCTGTACGTGGTTGTTTTTGCCCTGACGCTTCTGATCGGCGCGAAGCTGATCTTCTCGATCATCCAGGTCGCTGTGAGAACCCGACGTCGCCGTGCACGTCACCGCGTGTTGGTGGACCTTCTCGACGACTGCGCCATGCCCGCGTCGGTGGAACGCACACCCGATCTGCGGGTACTGGACGTCGACGAACCGATCGCATACTGCCTGCCAGGTCTGCGTCAACGCGTGGTTCTCAGTCAAGGCACTCTGCAGAACCTCGATCATGCCGAGGTCAAAGCCATCCTGACGCACGAGCGTTCCCACCTGCGAGCTCGTCACGATCTGGTCCTCGAGGCTTTCACTGCCGTCAACCACGCGTTCCCCCGTTTCGTTCGTAGCAAGTCGGCCCTGGGATCGGTGCAGCTACTGGTGGAGTTGCTCGCCGACGATTCAGCCGTGCGGGCTACCGGTCCCACTCCCCTCGCGCGGGCGCTTGTCGCGTGTGCCGGATCGACGGCACCCCGCGGGGCAATGGCAGCGGGCGGGCCGTCGACGCTCATCCGAGTGCAACGCCTCTCGGCCGACGACGCAGATCCCCGCATCGCAGTTTTTGCGTATCTCGGGGCGGTCGCGATTCTCGTTGTTCCCACGGTTGCGGTGGCTGTGCCCTGGCTCACCGAACTTCGACTGCTTTTCAACGCATACTGAGTCTTGACCTGCGTAACCCCGTGTAGTAGTGCAGGTCACAGGCGGGGCTACCTGACTTCGGTGTCCCCGGTGGCGTAGAGTGGATCACGGCCACCATCGTGGTCCGTCAACATATAACGGCACACAGCCCAATTCCCCGCAGTATGCGTTCGGATTGCCAGGTGACATGTGCCCTGGCTCGTCCCTTTGCGAACTGTGTCGTGTATTTCAGCATGGCTTCTTCCGCTCCGCGACGTGCCCGTAGTCCGGAGAGGTTTCCGCGTGACCAACGCTGTCCAAATGTCGTCTTCCGAGAACATCGAAGACCCCACCGTCAACACCCCCGCTGCCGAAGAAGCAGTCGCCACCGAGCCGGGTATCACCTTCGCCGAGATCGGCCTGCCCGAGCAGCTTGTTGCCGCATTGGCGCGCAACTCCATCACCGTCCCGTCCCCCATCCAGGCGCAGTCCATCCCGGACGCGCTCGCCGGAACCAACGTTCTCGGCCGCGCACAGACCGGATCGGGCAAGACCCTCGCCTTCGGCCTGCCGATGCTGACCCGCCTCTCACGCCACGAAGATCGCCCGGCCGCCAAGCGTCCCCGCGCACTCGTGCTCGTCCCCACCCGTGAGCTTGCTTTCCAGGTGGTCGACTCCCTCAACTCCTACGCCGGCGCACTCGGACTCACGGTTCGTCCCGCTGTCGGTGGAACGCCGTTCGCCAAGCAGGTCGATCAGCTCCGACGCGGCGTAGACGTCCTCGTCGCAACGCCGGGTCGTCTCGGCGACCACCTGCGTCAGGGCACCTGCATCCTCGACTCGGTGGAAATCACCGCACTCGACGAAGCCGATCAGATGGCAGACATGGGCTTCCTGCCCGAGGTTCGCTCGATCCTCGGTGAGACCCCCGCAGACGGACAGCGTCTGCTGTTCTCGGCAACCCTCGACCGTGAGGTCCAGTCGCTGGTTCGTCAGTTCCTGGCCAACCACGTCACCCACTCCACCGAAGACGGCCGCGCAAGCGTCGACACGATGGAGCACTACGTCCTCCTCGTCGATCGTGGACAGAAGGATTCAGTCCTCGCCGAGATCGGTGCCCGCGACGGACGCACCATCATGTTCGCCCGCACCAAGCTCGGTTGCGAGGGAATCACCGACCGCCTCCGCGCAGTCGGCATCGCTGCCGAGTCGCTTCACGGCGGCAAGGCACAGAACCAGCGCACCCGCGTCCTCGAGCGTTTCAAGAACGGCCGCACCCCGGTCCTCGTCGCAACGGACGTCGCAGCACGCGGCATCCACGTCGACGGCATCGACCTCGTCGTTCACGTCGATCCCCCGGCCGACCACAAGGACTACCTGCACCGCGCTGGTCGTACCGCTCGCGCCGGCGAGAAGGGCACCGTTGTCGCCATCGTGCTGCCGAACCAGAAGCGTCAGTTCAAGCGTCTGACCGGTATGGCCGGCGTCAATGCCGCAGCCGTTGCCGTCACCCCGGGTTCTGCTGAACTTGCTCGCATCACCGGCGCCAAGAAGCCGACCGGAGAACCGTTGCGCGAGAGCTCTTCTCGTGGCGAGCGTTCCTTCGGTGATCGTGGTGGAAGCCGTGGCGGCTACCAGGGCAACCGCTCGTCCGGTGGATACCAGGGCAACCGCTCTTCGGGTGGCTACCAGGGCAACCGCGACAGCCGCCCCTCGACCGGCTACCAAGGAAACCGCTCTTCGGGTGGCTACCAGGGAAGCCGCGACGGCGAGAGCCGCGGCGGATACCAGGGCAACCGCTCTTCCGGTGGATACCAGGGTGATCGCTCCAGCGGTGGTTACCAGGGCAACCGTGACAGCCGTCCGTCCTACGGAGACCGCGACAGCCGCCCCTCGACCGGCTACCAAGGAAACCGCTCTTCGGGTGGTTACCAGGGCAACCGTGACGGCGAGAGCCGCGGCGGATACCAGGGCAACCGCTCTTCCGGTGGTGGATACCAGGGCAACCGTGACAACAACCGCTCGTACGGCGATCGCGACAGCCGCCCCTCGACCGGCTACCAGGGCAACCGCTCCTCCGGTGGATACCAGGGAAACCGCGAAGGCGGCGACAACCGTGCAGCCTCGACCAGCGGTGGCGGCTTCCGCAGCCGTACCGACCGTCGTAGCTATGACGGATTCGACGGCCCGAAGCGCGATCAGCGGTAATACCTGCGCTGAGCTGCGGCTCGACAACTGAACACTGAGAACCTTCCGGCTGTGCCGGAAGCTGTATCGAGACGGATGCAGGTCACTGCAATTAAAGTGATCTGCATCCGTGTTTTGTATGCACGGTCTGATGTTCACGCGCGTCGCGGCCGCACCGTTTTCGGCTGCGCACAGCGCAGGATTTCACAGCCGCGGACCGAGAGGGAAAGCTGTAAGCATGTCAACCACTAGCACCGAATCACCCCGAGCTCAGATCGGCGTCACCGGCCTGGCCGTCATGGGTTCGAATATTGCCCGCAATTTCGCCCGCCACGGTCACACCGTTGCCCTGCACAACCGCAGCATCGCGAAGACCGATGCCCTGATCGCCGAGCATGGTTCCGAGGGCGATTTCGTGCGCACCGAGACCGTCGAGGAGTTTGTTGCCGCACTTCAGAAGCCGCGACGCGTCCTGATCATGGTCAAGGCCGGCGCCCCGACCGATGCTGTCATCGAAGAGCTCGCAAACGCCATGGAGCCCGGCGACATCATCATCGACGGTGGCAACTCGCTCTACACCGACACGATCCGTCGTGAAGCGGCGATCCGCGCCCGCGGACTGCACTTCGTCGGCGCCGGTATCTCCGGTGGCGAAGAAGGCGCACTCAACGGTCCGTCGATCATGCCGGGCGGCCCGAAGGAGTCCTACGAGGCTCTCGGCCCGCTTCTCGAGTCCATCTCCGCTCACGTCGACGGCACCCCGTGCTGCACGCACATCGGCCCCGACGGCAGCGGTCACTTCGTCAAGATGGTGCACAACGGCATCGAGTACGCCGACATGCAGCTCATCGGCGAGGCGTACAACCTCTTCCGCGACGCTCTGGGCTACGACGCCGGTCAGGTTGCCGACGTCTTCACCGAGTGGAACAAGGGCACCCTCGAGTCCTACCTGATCGAGATCACCGCCGAGGTGCTCCGCCAGGTCGACGCCGAGACGGGCAAGCCTTTGGTCGACGTCATCGTCGACGCTGCCGAGCAGAAGGGCACGGGCCGCTGGACGGTCAAGTCTGCTCTGGATCTGGGCGTGCCGGTCACCGGTATCGCCGAGGCCGTGTTTGCTCGCGCACTGTCCGGTAGCCGCAATCAGCGCGCTGCAGCTCAGGCGCAGGGTCTGGCTGCCGGCTCTCTCGGCGACAAGCCTGCTGACGCCGAGCAGTTCGCCGCCGACATCCAGGCCGCGCTGTACGCGTCGAAGATCGTGGCGTACGCGCAGGGCTTCGATCAGATCGCTGCCGGCAGCGCCGAGTACGACTGGAACCTCAAGCCTGCCGACCTGGCGACGATCTGGCGCGGTGGCTGCATCATCCGTGCGCAGTTCCTCAACCGCATCAAGGACGCGTTCGACGCCGATCCGAGCCTGCCGAGCTTGATCCTGGCGCCGTACTTCCGCGAGGCCATCGAGGCAGGCATCGACAGCTGGCGCCGCGTGGTCGCCACCGCGACGATGCTCGGCATTCCGGTACCTGCGTTCGCGTCCTCGCTGTCGTACTACGACGGTCTCCGCGCGGAGCGTCTGCCGGCCGCCCTGACTCAGGGTCAGCGCGACTTCTTCGGCGCGCACACCTACGAGCGCATCGACAAGCCGGGCAAGTTCCACACACTGTGGAGCGGTGACCGCAGCGAAATCGAGGCCTGATTCACAGCGGGTATCGGTAGATGCGGTCATCTGCGTCTACCGATACCCGGTAGCCTGGACAAATGCAGGAATCGACGATCGACTCGCCCACCTCGACCGAAGGGCGTTCGTTCGTCGACCTCGGAATCCCCGCCGTGATGGTGCACGCGTTGCGCCGAAGCGGCATCGATGCCCCCTTCCCCATTCAGTCGGCAACCATCCCCGATGTTCTTGCCGGTCGGGATGTACTCGGGCGCGGTGCGACGGGTTCCGGAAAGACTCTGGCCTTCGGGCTTCCGATGCTGGTGCGCCTCAAGGGTGGGGCGAGCAAGCGGAATCGTCCGCGCGGTTTGGTGCTCGCTCCCACCCGTGAGCTGGCGATCCAGATCCACAAGGCACTCGACGACGCCGCTACCGAGATCGGTTTGCGTGTGGCAAATGCGGTCGGGGGCGTTCCGATCAAGCGTCAGGCCGACATCCTTGCCCGCGGCGTCGATCTGCTGATTGCGACCCCCGGGCGCCTGCTCGACCTACTCGAGCAGAAGTCGGTGATTCTCGACGACGTCGTGATCACGACCATTGACGAAGCCGACCACATGGCAGACATGGGTTTCATCGACGAGGTTGCGAAGATTCTCGACACGACTCCGAAAGACGGTCAGCGTCTTCTCTTCTCGGCGACACTCGACGGCAAGGTCGACGATCTGGTCGCGGGTTACCTGCGCAATCCGGCGTCGCACTCGACTGCTCCCCCGGTTGCGACCGTCTCGACCATGGAACATCATCTGCTCTTCGTCGACCGCGACGACAAGAGATCCGTTGTCGCACATATCGCTTCGCGTGCGGGGCGGACCATCATGTTCGTCAAGACCAAGCACGGTGTGGATCGTCTTGCGCAGCAACTGCATTTGATCGGCGTCTCGGCCGGGGCTCTGCACGGCGGCAAGACGCAGAACAATCGGACCAAGACCCTCGCGTCGTTCTCCGACGGGACAACACCGGTCCTGGTCGCCACCGATGTCGCCGCGCGCGGAATCCATGTCGACGACGTGACGCTCGTCGTTCACGTCGATCCCCCGGCCGAGGCGAAGGACTACCTGCACCGGGCCGGCCGGACGGCACGCGCCGGCGAATCGGGCGTCGTCGTCACCATCGTCACCGACGAAGAACGTGAATCGGTCGAGAAGTTGACCAGGCAGGCAGGCATCAAGGTTCACGGTGTGCGGGTTCGTCCTGACGATCTTGAGCTCACGCGCATCACCGGTGCGATGGAGCCGACGGGAATTCCGGTCGAGGCTCCCGATACGACGGTTGCCGTCAAGCACACCGCCAAGCGTGGCCGTCAGGAACACGACACTGCAGGCCGGACCGCTGCCGGAGGCCGGATGAAGAAGGACGGCGACAAGCGCGCCGCCTCCTCGCGGCGCGTCACCGATCCGAAGAGTGTGAAGAAGATCCGTGCGGACGGCACTCCGGTCCCGACCCGTTCGGAGCGTCTGGCGTCCAAGGGCTTGACCCCGCGTCGCGGCGCACCCGGCGCAGGAAAGCCGTCTGCCGGAAATCGGGCGGGCAAGCGCGCACACTGAGGGAATGGGTGATCTTCCACTGATCTCGGTTCTCTGCGCACTTCTCGCTGCACTGCTCTTCGCGTGCGCTTCGGTCGCTCAGCAACGGGCGGCGTCCGCGGTTCCCGAGGGCGAGGCGTTGGTGGCGTCGTTGATTCGCAGTCCTCGGTGGTGGGCCGGGCTGATCGGTGACGGCGGCGGGTATGTCATGCAGGCCGTTGCACTGTCGTTGGGTTCGGTGTTGGTGGTGCAGCCGCTGATCGTGACCTCGTTGCTGTTCGCGCTGCCTCTCTCGGCCAAATTCTCGGGAATCCGCATCACCCGTTCCGCGTGGTCACTGGCGATCATGCTCGCGATTTCCTTGGCGATCTTCCTCGTCGTCGGCGATCCCACCGAGGGAGACAGCAACGCACCGTGGTCGGATTGGGCTGTGCCCCTGACGATTACGGTCGCAGTGGCCGTGGCCGCAACTGTCGGCGGCTTGTCCAAACTCGACGGCGGCTGGCGCGCACTGCTTCTCGGCTCTGCGGCAGGAATCTTCTACGGCGTCGCCGTCGCATTCACCAAGTACGTCACCGACCTACTCGGCCACGGCGTCGTCGGGGTGATTTCGGCATGGCAGACGTGGGCGCTGATCGCCTCGGGCGCAATCGGGGTCTACCTGCAACAGCGCGCGTTCCAGGTCGGGCCGCTGTCGGCGTCGCTACCCGCCCTGACGATCGGCGAGCCGATCGCGGCCATCTTCCTGGGGATGACAGTGCTCGACGAACGCCTCCGCGTCGACGGTCCCGGAATTGCTCTCATCGGGTGCGCCGTCGCCGTCATGATCATGACCACGATCGCCCTCTCCCGCTCACAAGCGCGCGATACCGAGGGCGCTACGGCGGAATCGACGGTAGGCTCGTGAAACGTGCAGTTCCTCGAAGGGCAACGCCCCCCATACGACCTGACCTACGACGACGTCTTCCTCGTCCCTAACCGGACCGAGGTCACCTCTCGGTTCGACGTCGATCTCAATTCTTCCGACGGATCCGGAACGACCATTCCCGTCGTGGTCGCCAATATGACCGCAGTCGCCGGCCGCCGCATGGCGGAGACTGTCGCCCGCCGCGGCGGACTGGTCATCATTCCGCAGGACGTCCCCACCGAAGCTGTCGCCGAGACCGTGGCGTTCGTCAAGAGCCGCCACCTCATCGCCGATACGCCGGTCACGCTGAGTCCGGACGACGCCGTCTCCGATGCGCTGGCGCTGCTTCCCAAGCGCGCTCACGGCGCGGTCGTGGTGGTCGAGGACGGTAAGCCTCTCGGTGTCGTCACCGAGGCAGCCTGCGCGGATGTCGATCGGTTCACTCGCCTCCGTACCGTCGCGATCACCGACTTCGTCACGGCCCCGGTCACCGCCACACCGCGTGAGGTCTTCGAACTGCTCGAAACCAAGCATGATCCGCTGGCGGTCATCGTCAACGAAGACGGGACTCTTGCCGGCGTCCTCACCCGCACCGGCGCGATCCGTGCCGGCATCTACGACCCCGCAGTCGACGAGCGCGGCGCACTCCGGGTCGCTGCGGCGGTCGGTGTGAACGGTGACGTGGGCGCCAAGGCCAAGGCTCTCGTCGACGCCGGTGCAGACGTGATCGTCGTGGACACGGCTCACGGTCACCAGCAGAGAATGATCGATGCGCTCACCACCCTCAAGGCGCTCGATCTCGGCGTCCCGTTGGTTGCAGGCAACGTGGTCTCCGCACAGGGAACCCGTGATCTGATCGCCGCAGGCGCGGACATCGTCAAGGTCGGCGTCGGACCCGGAGCCATGTGCACGACTCGCATGATGACCGGCGTCGGACGCCCGCAGTTCTCGGCCGTCGCGGAATGTGCTGCAGCGGCACGTGAGCTCGGCAAGCACGTCTGGGCCGACGGCGGCGTTCGACACCCCCGCGACGTTGCACTCGCCCTCGCGGCGGGCGCGTCGAACGTCATGATCGGCTCGTGGTTCGCCGGCACATACGAGTCCCCCGGCGATCTCAAAGTCGATCAGGCGGGCAACGCGTACAAGGAGAGCTTCGGTATGGCCTCCAAGCGCGCTGTTGCTGCTCGCACAGCCACCGAAACGGCTTTCGATCGCGCCCGTAAGGGATTGTTCGAGGAAGGCATCTCCAGTTCGCGGATGCGTCTCGATCCCGAGCGCCCCGGAGTCGAGGACCTGATCGATCAGATCTGTTCCGGCGTGCGCAGTACCTGCACGTACGCGGGTGCGCGCTCTCTCGAGGAGCTGCACGAGAAGGCCGTTCTGGGCGTGCAGTCCGCCGCCGGATTTGCCGAAGGACGGCCGCTTCCGTCTGGTTGGTGAACCACGTTCTGTGACTGTCGGCGGGTGCTCGGGTCCCTACTCCCGGGCACCCGCCGGTATCATTGGATCGGTAAACAGAAAACAAAACTCGGTCGGGTGCCCTTCGGCGACCCGACCGAGCCCGCTACAGCCGAGAACTACTCGGCTCTGACGAAAGGAACCCGGTGCCCGAGGCACCCACACACTTACCCGGCGCTACACCCGTCGTTTTATCCGAGGAATCTTCTGATTCCGCCGGTTCGGAGGGCTCCTCTAGCGAGCCGGGAGACAAACCCGGCGGCCCCCGTGCACATCTCAGGTGGCGATGACACATGGACATCGTTTTCACCATTCTCAGCCTGGTCGGCTTCATCGCGCTGACTGCAGGCACCGCCCTCTTCGTGGCGGCCGAATTCTCACTGACCGCGCTCGAACGCAGCACCGTCGACGAAGCTGCTCGTGGCGGCGACCGACGCTCGCGGCAGGTTCAACACGCGCACAAGACTCTTTCGTTCCAGCTCTCCGGCGCTCAGCTGGGCATCACGATCACAACCCTGATCACCGGTTACCTGGCCGAGCCGGTCCTGGCACGGTTCATCACACCGGTCACGAAGGCCGTCGGGCTCAGTGAATCCGCTGCCTCGACAACGTCTTTGATCCTGGCTCTCGTGATCGCGACCTCGTTCTCCATGATCTTCGGTGAGCTCGTACCGAAGAACCTCGCAATCTCCAAGCCGATGCCCACCGCCCGCGCGACTGCGGGCCTGCAAGCAGGGTTCTCGCTGATCTTCCGGTGGGCCATCAACGGCCTCAACGGAACCGCCAACTGGATCGTGCGACGCCTGGGCATCGAACCCGCGGAGGAATTGCGCTCCGCGCGATCACCGCAGGAACTCGGGTCCCTCGTGCGGACGTCCGCGCAGCGCGGGTCCATCGACAAGGGCACGGCGATGCTCGTCGACCGTTCACTGCAGTTCGGTGACCGCACGGCAGAAGAGCTGATGACTCCGCGAGTGAAGATCGAATCGCTGGAACTCTCGGACACCGTCGCAGACCTGATCGTGACGGCGTCGCGGACCGGCTATTCGCGCTTCCCGGTCGTTCGCGGCGATCTCGACGACACGGTCGGCGTCGTACACATCAAGCACGCGTTCACCGTTCCGGCCGAACGTCGGCGCACGACGCGCGTCGACAGTCTGGCTCAACGTGTTCCCGTCGTGCCGTCGAGCCTGGACGGAGACACCGTCATGGAGCGAATCCGCTCGGACGGTATGCAGGTTGCGCTCGTCGTCGACGAGTACGGCGGAACTGCCGGCATCGTCACGATGGAAGACCTCATCGAGGAAATCGTCGGCGATGTGCGCGACGAACACGACGAACCCGAACTCGACGTGCAGCGCGTCGGCGACGGATGGTCGTGCTCCGGTCTCCTGCGCATCGACGAGGTCACTTCGGCTACCGGGTACACCGCTCCCGAAGGCGACTACGACACGCTCGGTGGGTTGGTGCTCACCGAACTGGGCCGCATCCCCGACGAGGGTGACGAGGTGGAATTGCCCGACGTCGACTCGTCCGGTGATTCGCGCGGAAAGTGGATTGCACGAGTGACCGGCATGGACGGCCGCCGTATCGACCGGGTGACCATCACGCCGGTCCCCGCTTACGTCGAACCCGAATCCGCAGACGACAGCAAGAAGGAGTCCGACGATGAATAACCTCTTCGGTGTACTCCTCACCGTCGTGCTGCTCGCCGGCAATGCATTCTTCGTCGGTGCGGAGTTCGCACTGATCTCCGCACGACGTGACCGCCTCGAAGCACTGGTCGCGCAAGGCAAGAAGCGGGCGCTCACAGTCATCAAGGCCGGTGAGAACCTCTCGCTCATGCTTGCGGCGGCTCAGCTGGGCATCACGATCTGCTCGATCCTCCTCGGTAAGGTCGCCGAGCCCGCCATTGCGCACCTCCTCGAGGTGCCGATGGAAGCCGTCGGTCTGCCCGACGGATTGCTGCACCCGATCTCGTTTGCCATCGCGCTGTCGCTCGTCGTCGTGCTGCACATCCTGCTCGGCGAGATGGTGCCCAAGAACATCGCGTTGGCCGGCCCCGAGAAGACGGCCATGCTGCTCGTTCCCGTGCATCTGGCGTTCATCAAGATCGCTCGCCCGATCATCGCGTTCTACAACCTGTGCGCGAACGGAGTGCTCAAGCTCCTGCGCGTCGAACCCAAGGACGAACTCGACGTCACGGTCTCGGCGGTGGAGTTGTCCGCGATGATCGGTGAATCGCGATCCGAAGGTCTGATCGACGCCGAAGAACACCGGCGGTTGAAGCAGGCACTCGAATCGACCGATCGGACCGTCTCCGAGGTCCTGATCACTCTCGACAAGGTGCGGACCATTCCCCTCACACCGTCGGGAACAACACTGGGTGAGATCGAGCGTGCGGTCATCGAGACCGGATACTCGCGTTACCCGGTGCGAGCGAGCGACGGATCGCTGGCTGGGTACGTGCACCTCAAGGACGTGCTCGACGAGGTGCTCGACGAGGCCGCTGGACCGGACACCGTCGTTCCGACGTCGGATATCCGGCCGCTGCCCATCGTTCCGCTCAGCACACCGCTGGCCGAAGCGTTGGCCGGCCTTCGTCGGGCCAGCTCGCACCTCGGCGCTGTCACGGACGCTGACGGAGTGGTGATCGGTATCGTCGCGCTCGAGGATCTCCTCGAGGAGTACGTCGGAACGGTCCGCGATGGCACGCATCGCGGCACGGATGCTGTTCCCGGACAAAGAAACAGCTGATCGATGACACGTTCGGTGCATTCACTCGCAATCGCGCAGAGCGAGTGGACGGCTCGGCGGGCACTTCACCTCGAGGAGGTGGAGAAGCTCGTCGAGCCGCACCGAGCGCGTCGTAGCGCCGGTATCTCTCACCCGGTGCACGACTTCCTCTTCACGTACTACAACTTCAAACCCGCCCAACTGCGCCGCTGGCACCCCGGGTACGGAGTCGCGCTCGAGAACGCCGCCGAATACGCAGCCTTCTCCGGCTACCGCGTCGACGAGTCGGGTACCGCGACGGTCGAGGCCTCAGTGCTGGAGCGTCGGCGTCACACAGTCGAATTCGTGTGGAATCTGTTGAATCAGACGTCTGCGCGGCCCGCTGTGCTGGGTTGCTTCGGCCTCCACGAATGGGCGATGGTCTATCGCGGGGGCGAGGACGCAATCCGTCACCAGTCGGTGCCGCTGCGACTCGGGTTCGCCGGTACCGACGCGGTCGTCGAATCCCTGCCACTCAAATGCACGCACTACGACGCGTTCCGGTTCTTCACACCGGACGCGGCCCCCAAGAACTCGCTCCCGCTTGCACGCGAAACTCAGATCGATCACGAACAGCCGGGCTGCCTGCACGCCGGTATGGACCTGTACAAGTGGAGCTTCAAATTGTTGCCACTCGTCGATTCCGACCTGGTGATGCGGTGCTTCGAACACGCGCTCCTGGCCCGTGAACTCGACATGCGCGCGAGCCCATACGACCTTGCCGAGTACGGGTACTCCCCCATTCGTATCGAAACTCCCGCGGGCCGCGCCGAATACGTGCGTCAGCAACAACAGTTGGCGGATCGTGCTGCGCCGCTCCGCGATACGCTGGCAGAAAAGTGCCGGGAGCTTCTCGGCCACTGAACTGCCGAAAGGCGTCGCATGGATCACGGGTACGGGTTCTATCTCGACGAATACCAGCGTGACGTCGGGGTGCACACCGACGACCGACGCGGGCACATCGAATGCCCGGACTCGGCGGGTTTCCTTGCGGCGCACTTGCCGGTGTTCGACCTCGCTGCGGGCTCGGTAGCGGCGTTCGCCTCGGCGATTCATCGGTCAACCCGCCCGGGCGACGGACACTGGACCCTCGATCCCGAGCGCATCGCCGCGTCCTTCTCGAGCGATCGACTGTTCCGGATCGGCGGCGAGCCGATCAACGGGTTCTCCGAGCACTCGGGGTTCTTTGCCGCCCGCGACGGTTGGGTCCGCACGCACGGCAACTATCCGCACCATCGCGACCGCCTGCTCGCCGTCCTCGCGCTCGATCATGGATCACCCAAAGATGCAGTGGCGCAACGGATATCCGAACTCAGCGCCATCGAGATCGAGCAGCAGGCCGCCGAGATCGGAGCCATCGCGGTCCGTGTTCGTACCGAGACCGAGTGGCGCCTGAGTGAGCAGTGCGCAGCTGCGAGGTCTGCGCCTCTGGTATCCATCCGAGCACGCGACGAGGGAAAACCCCGCACGCATCCGACGCGCCCACGCGTTCTCGACCTGACCCGCGTCATCGCCGGTCCGGTCGCGACGCGTGCCCTGGCGTTGGTCGGCGCTGACGTTCTGCGGATCGATCCCCCGGCGATCCCCGAGATCGGATGGCAGCACCTCGACAGTGGACAGGGCAAGCGGTCGGCGCTTCTCGACCTGAAGTCCTCGGCCGGAGCGGCAGCGTTCCGAGAACTCCTCGAAACCGCAGACGTACTGGTCACCGGCTACCGGCCGGGTGCACTCGAAGCGCTCATCGGGCAGGATCTTCCCGCCCACCTGATTCACGGGCGCGTCAGCGCATGGGGATGGGAAGGTCCGTGGGCGAATCGCCGTGGCTTCGACAGCATCGTGCAGGCCGCGTCCGGCATTTCGTTCCTCGAGGGTGGTGAGAACCCTGGCGCACTTCCGGCGCAGGCACTCGACCACTCGACCGGATACTTCTTGGCAGCGGGGATCCTCGACGCGTTGACACTGCGCTCGCACGACGGCCGTGGCCGCGACGTCGACGTGTCGCTGGCCAGCACCGGCGCTCGTCTTCTCGACGCACCCGGCCGAACCGTCCATCCCGGTCTACCGACCGCTCCCGGCCTGAATGTTGTTGTCAACCATGCCGACGTGACCACCGCACGACCCGCGCTGGCAGAGTTCGAGGACTACCCCGAACCGGCGCATCCGTGGGGATCGGATCGCGCGGAGTGGGCACACTGAGGGACCGGCACATTCAGGGCAAGATGGACCTGTGAAGTCACATACCTACACACTCGACCTTCAGTGGACGGGCGATCTGGGAACCGGAACGTCCAGCACGCAGGGATATTCGCGCAATCATGCAATATCCGCGGTCGGAAAGCCGGAACTTCTCGGCAGCTCCGATCCCTCGTTCCGCGGTGACGCGCAGCGATGGAACCCCGAGGAACTGCTCGTTGCCTCCCTCGCCCAGTGCCACATGCTCTGGTACCTCGGTCTGGCAGCTGCCGCTGGGGTCGTCGTTCTCGACTACAGCGATCAGCCGGTCGGCAGCATGATCGAGGAATCCGATGGCGGCGGCCAGTTCATCGAGGTGACGTTGAATCCGACGGTGTTGGTCGCGGAGGCGTCGATGGTCGAGAAGGCCCAGGAGCTTCACGGCCCCGCACACACGAAGTGCTTCATCGCTCGGTCGGTGAACTTCCCCGTCCTGCATTCCCCGACGATCCTGGTGGCCACCGATGAGTGACATGCACAAGCTCATCGTCGACGTCGACACCGGTATCGACGACTCGTTGGCGCTTCTCTATCTCCTTGCCAGCCCCGAAGCCGAGATACTGGGGATTGCGAGCACCGCCGGCAACGTTCCGGTGGAACAGGTCGCGGCCAACAACTTGAACTGGCTTGCGCTCTGCGGCGCCCCGGACATCGAGGTTGCACTCGGCGCCCGCGAGCCATTGGTCATACCGTTGCGCACCACCGAGGAGACTCACGGTCCGCAAGGAATCGGCCATGCGGTCCTCCCCGATTCGGGTCGCAAGCGCTCGGTCCGAACCGCCACCGACCTCTGGGTGGATCTCGTCCGGGAGTACCCCGGACAACTCACCGGGCTGGTGACGGGGCCGCTCACCAACCTGGCCTTGGCGATCAGACGTGAACCCGATCTGCCGTCTCTGCTGAAGCGACTGGTAGTGATGGGTGGGTCGTTCAACTATCCGGGCAACACGACGCCGACCGCGGAGTGGAACGTCTCGGTCGATCCGCACGCGGCCAAGGAGGTGTTCGACGCGTTCTCCGTCGTACCCGCGCACCGGCGCCCGATCATCTGCGGCCTCAACGTCACCGAATCCATCGAGATGTTCCCCGAACATGTGCGTCGGCTCGCCGAAGCTGCCGGGAGCACCCCGGAAGAGATCATCTCGCCTGACGACGGTCCCGACGTCCGCAGTTCCGCGTCCAACAGCGTGATCAGGCATATGTCCGACGCAATCCGGTTCTACATGGAATTCCATCGTGAATACGACCAGGGATTTCTTGCTCACATGCATGATCCCTTCGCTGCTGCCGTCGCGCTCGATCCGAGCCTGGCGACGCTGAAACCGGCAACGGTAGATGTCGAAACCGAGAGTCCACTGCTGATCGGAACGACGGTTGCGGACTGGGTCGGGCACTGGAAGCGTGAGCCCAACGCGGATATCGCGGTCAGCACCGATCCGGCGGAATTCTTCGATCGACTTGTCCACCGAGTGGGAAATTACGCCCGCGTCGTGGGTTGACCGAGCCGGGCACCGGCTATGCTCGCATGGACAGAACACCAACGAACGAGAACAAAGGACCTGACGTGCAGATTTCCAGCCACGATGCCTCCCCGGCATTTGCGCTCGGATTGATGGCGTTCTGGCCCACTCGTCGTAGCGCATGCTTCGATCAGGCGTGTTGCTGAGCGGCGATTCTCGCTGCCTGCACCCCTGACTTTGTCGCTTCTTCGCTCGGAGTCTGTCTTCTCATGTTCAACCTTCTTTTGTTCACCTTTGTCGGCGTCGGCGCCCAGCTCGTCGACGGCGCCCTCGGTATGGCCTTCGGTGTCACCGCAACCACTCTGTTGATGATCGGTGGCCTCGGTCCGGCTCAGGCCAGCGCCGCTGTTCACCTGGCCGAGGTCGGCACCACCCTCGCTTCGGGTGTGTCGCATTGGAAGTTCAAGAACATCGACTGGAAGCTCGTCGCCAAGCTCGGTGTGCCCGGCGCAGTCGGTGCATTCATCGGCGCAACTGTGCTCTCGGGTCTGTCCACCGAAGCGGCAGTCCCCATCACGGCGACGATCCTGCTGGCCATCGGTATCTATGTGGCACTACGCTTTTCGGTCCGCCCACCGGCCGTCGCGGACGCTCGTACCACCCCGCACACTGCACGTTTCCTGTCCCCACTCGGCCTGTTCGGTGGTTTCATCGATGCATCCGGCGGTGGTGGTTGGGGTCCGATCACCACCAGCACGCTGCTCTCACGAGGAAAGACCGCGCCGCGCACCGTGATCGGCTCGGTCAGCGCCTCGGAGTTTCTGGTCGCGTCAGCCGCGTCGCTGGGATTCCTTGTCGGATTGGGACGTGAGTCGGCGGGAAACCTCCTCGTTGTCGCCGGTCTCGCGCTCGGCGGTGTCATCGCAGCTCCGTTCGCGGCGTGGCTGGTCAGCCGCGTACCTGCAACCTTGCTCGGAACGGCGGTGGGCGGCGTCATCGTGTTGACCAACGCACAGAAGCTGTTCAAATCCTTCGACATCACCGGGGCGGTCACAGTGGCCGGTTACCTGACCATTCTCGGCGCGTGGGCAGCGCTGCTGTTCTACGCGTGGAAGCGGTCCACGCTCACCCCGGCCGAGGCAGAAGGCGATTTCACGGGAGTCGAACTCGCTGTCGAGACCGAACTCACCGAGCCTGCAGTCAAACGCGAACGATAGCTCGTCACAGAAGAAATCCCGGGTATCCGCGCTCGGATACCCGGGATTTCGTTCTTTCCGCGCTAGTTGCTTCCGTCGAACGCGTCGAGAATTCGCCCCGCCGCCAACGCTGCCGTCAGTGAACCGTCACGCACGC
The DNA here is from genome assembly GCF_024436645.1 of Rhodococcus sp. T9N. NCBI lineage: Bacteria > Bacillati > Actinomycetota > Actinomycetes > Mycobacteriales > Nocardiaceae > Rhodococcus > Rhodococcus sp. T9N. The sequence continues at coordinate 223,232 of NZ_JAMSKS010000011.1, forward strand.
TCTGCTCGACGTCGGCCCGGATCGCACGCACCCGATCGTTGCTCGAGAGCCTGCGTAGCAGCTGATCGTTGACCATCGTCCAGGTCCAATCGACCTGTTGCTTGCGACGCTTCTCCTCGAACTGTCCCGCTTCGGTGAGCACCTCACGGTGTTTGGTGACAGTTCCCCAGAACTCGTCCAGCCCGACACCTTCGAGACCGCTCATCGTGATGACGGGCGGCTTCCAGATGGCGTCGTGCGGGTAGATCAGGCGAAGCGCACCCGCCAATTCACGGGCAGCGCCCTTTGCCTCGCGCTCATGCTTGCCATCGGCCTTGTTGACCGCCACCAGATCTGCGAGCTCGAGGACACCCTTCTTGATGCCCTGGAGCTGATCACCGGTACGAGCGAGGGTCAGGAACGTGAAGCAGTCCACCATGTTGGCAACAGTGACTTCGGACTGGCCGACACCCACCGTTTCCACCAGGATGACGTCGAAACCGGCAGCTTCGAGAAGCACGATGGTCTCGCGGGTTGCCTTGGCAACACCACCGAGCGTGCCGGACGTCGGTGACGGCCGGATGTACGCATTCGGTTCGACGGTGAGCCGAGCCATGCGTGTCTTGTCGCCGAGAATCGAGCCGCCGGTGCGGGTGGACGACGGATCGACCGCCAACACCGCAACCCGATGTCCCTTGCCCAGCAAGTACATTCCGAGCGCGTCGATGAAGGTCGACTTGCCGACGCCGGGAACGCCGGTGATGCCGATCCGGTGCGCTCCCCCGGCCTCCGGCAGCAACTTCAGTAGAAGTTGCTGCGCGAGGGCCCGGTGGTCGTCGCGGGTGGACTCGACGAGGGTGATCGCCCGAGCGAGGCCGGCACGCTGATTTCCGCGCACCGCCTCGGCGAGGGAATCAATGTCGATGGGCTGACGTGCCATCTTCAGTGACCCCCTTCTCAGCTGTTGTCGTGACCCAGTTGGGCGGAGAGCTTCTCCAACAATCCGCTGGCAGCGTCGGCGATGACGGTGCCGGGCGGGAAGATGGCAGCAGCGCCGGCCTCGTAGAGTTCGTCGAAGTCACCGGGCGGAATGACGCCGCCGACGACGATCATGATGTCGGGACGACCGGCCGCAGCCAGAGCCTCCCGCAGCGCCGGCACCAAGGTCAGGTGACCGGCGGCCAACGACGACACACCGACTACGTGGACGTCGTTGTCGGCCGCCTGATTGGCGACCTCTTCGGGGGTCTGGAACAGCGGTCCGACGTCGACGTCGAATCCGATGTCCGCGAAGGCGGTGGAGATGACCTTCTGGCCACGGTCGTGACCGTCCTGGCCCATCTTCGCGACGAGGATGCGGGGACGACGTCCCTCGTCCTCGGCGAACTTCTCGACCAGTTCCATCGCCTTGCTGATGTTGCTCACCGTTCCTGCCTCGTCGCGGTACACACCACTGATGGTGCGGATCTCGGCCTGGTGGCGTCCGTACACCTTTTCGAGGGCGTCGGAAATTTCGCCGACGGTAGCCATCGCGCGGGCGGCGACGACAGCGAGGGCGAGGAGGTTGTTCTCCATGCCGCCTTCGGTGGATGCGGCAGCGCGAGTGAGGTTCGCCAGTGCGGCCTCGACGGCTTCCGGATCACGTTCCGCGCGAAGGCGAACCAACTTCTCGAGCTGTTCCTTGCGGACCTTGGAGTTCTCGACCTTGAGAACTTCGATGGTGTCGACCTCGTCGGGAACGTACTTGTTGACGCCGACGAGCGGCTGCCGACCGGAGTCGATGCGTGCCTGGGTGCGGGCGGCAGCTTCCTCGATGCGCAGCTTCGGGATGCCTTCGTTGATGGCCTGAGCCATTCCGCCGGCTTCCTCGACCTCTTCGATGTGCTTACGAGCCCGGTTGGCGAGTTCGTTGGTGAGCCACTCGACGTAGTACGAGCCACCCCACGGGTCGATGGGACGCACGGTGCCGGATTCCTGCTGCAGCAGCAACTGGGTGTTACGGGCGATGCGGGCGGAGAAGTCCGTCGGCAATGCGATCGCTTCGTCGAGTGCGTTGGTGTGCAAGGACTGAGTGTGGCCCTGGGTGGCAGCCATGGCTTCGACGCAGGTACGCGGAACGTTGTTGAAGACGTCCTGCGCGGTCAGGGACCAGCCGGAGGTCTGCGAGTGGGTACGCAGCGAGAGAGACTTCGCGCTCTTGGGATCGAACTTGGCGACAAGCTCGGCCCACAGGAGGCGTCCGGCGCGGAGCTTGGCGACCTCCATGAAGAAGTTCATGCCGATGGCCCAGAAGAAGGACAGGCGAGGTGCGAACTTGTCGATGTCCATACCGGCGTCGAGGCCGGCGCGGATGTACTCGACGCCGTCGGCGAGGGTGTACGCCAGTTCCAGATCGGCCGTCGCTCCGGCTTCCTGGATGTGGTAGCCCGAGATCGAGATGGAGTTGTACTTCGGCATTTCCGCGCTGGAGTACGCGAAGATGTCCGAGATGATCCGCATCGAGGGCTTCGGCGGATAGATGTAGGTGTTACGAACCATGAACTCTTTGAGGATGTCGTTCTGGATCGTTCCGGCCAGCTTGTCCGGAGTGACACCTTGCTCGCCTGCCGCAGCGACGTACAGCGCGAGAATCGGCAGCACGGCGCCGTTCATCGTCATCGAGACCGAGACCTGCGAGAGGTCGATTCCGTCGAAGAGCTGACGCATGTCGAGGATGGAATCGATTGCGACACCGGCCATTCCGACGTCACCGGCAACGCGAGGATGATCGGAGTCGTAGCCGCGGTGTGTGGCGAGGTCGAAGGCGACCGAGAGACCCTTCTGACCGGCCGCGAGGTTACGACGGTAGAACGCATTCGACTCCGCGGCAGTGGAGAATCCGGCGTACTGGCGAATGGTCCACGGCTGGTTCACGTACATGGTCGGGTACGGACCACGCAGGAACGGCGCTGCGCCCGGGAAGCTGTCGAGCGGGTAACCCGACTCGGCGGCGGCCGTGCGGTCCGCACCGGTGTACACCGGCTTGACGTCGATGCCTTCGGGGGTGGACCAGACAACCTGCTCGGCGGCGTAGTTGTTGGCGTTGGCGCCCTCTTCGATGAGCGCCTGGGCCTGCTCGACCGACGGCGGTGTGGGTGCCGGAGACTGCGGGTCCTCGAGTGGGACCTCGGCGAAACTGCCGATCACGTGCTTGACCTCTCGTGTCGTCACTTGGAGCTTCCCGTCTCGATGAAGTCGAGCAGTTCGGTCAGAGCCGACACTGCGTCGATGCGGGCGGTGAGGAATCCGTCCGGGCGAGAATCGCCGGTCGCGTCGGCGACTGCCTTTTCCGGTCCTGCGAGCAGCACCTTGGTGATGCCGGCGGCGCGAAGTTCGGCGACGGCCGCTGCGGCGCTCTCGCCGTAGCGCTTGTCCGTGCCGCACAGCACGGCGACGGTGGCACCGGAAGCCTTGACTGCAGCGGAGATGGCCTCGGCGCCCACCTCGAGCGGGCCGGGGTTGACTGCATCGATACCACCCGAAGCGAGCAGGTTGGACGCAAACGTGGTGCGCACGTTGTGTTCTGCAACCGAGCCCAGCGGCGCGAGAAGCGCAGTGGGACGGGCGCCGCCGGCGGCGAGGAACGCGTCCGAACGGTCACGAAGCGCTTCGAATGCAGCTGCGTAGCGGGCGACGGACTGGCCAGGCTCGACGGCTTCGGCGGACAGCGGCGTTTCGCCGAGGTTCGGGAACTCGTTGACACCGGTGACCGTGGTCTTGCGGTGTGCGATGTCGGAGTCGCGCTTGGCCTTGGTAGCGGCGATGCGACCGGAGACGATTCCCGCTTCGAGTGCCGCCAGATATCCGCCGGCTGCTTCGATTTCCTGGAAGAACTCCCACGCGGTGGCGGCGATCTGCTGTGTCAGGTCCTCGACGTACCAAGACCCGGCCGACGGATCGAGGACACGGCCCAGGTGCGACTCCTCGAGCAGGAGCAGCTGTGTGTTGCGCGCGATGCGCGAGGAGAAGGACTTGCTGACACCGAGGGTGCCGTCGGCCAGGGCGACGTCGAACGGAAGAACAGTCACTGCATCTGCTCCGCCGACGCCGGCGCCGAATGCAGCGAGGGTCGTGCGCAGCATGTTCACCCAGGGATCACGCTGAGCCATCATCGCGGCGGAGGTGACTGCGTGCTGCGGCGCTCCACCAAAATCGGAAGCTCCGCAGACCTGGGCGATGCGTGCCCATACGAGACGTGCGGCGCGGAACTTCGCGATGGTCTGGAACTGATCGTCGGTTGCCGCGTAGCGGAAAGCCAACTGCGACAACGCAGCACCGATGGTCAGGCCGCTCTGGGCGGTGAGTGCACGGAGGTACTCGAGGCCGGCGGCGATTGCGGCTCCGAGTTCTTCGGCGTCGCCGGCACCCGCGTTGTGAAAGGCCGTGCCGTCCACGGTGATCGCGTGCACGGTTTCCGCACGAGCGGCGGCGAGGGCGGCCAACTCGACTGCGCCTGCAAATTCGACGTCGGCTGCGCCGGAGAACGAACTGGTCAGCGGTGCTGCACCGAGGTGAACTCGGATACTGCTGCGATCGCTGACACCGTCGCCGGCTTCGCTGCGTGCATCGAGGAGTGAGATGAGTGCTCGGGCTGCATCGTTTGTCGCTGCGCCTGCATCGAGCGTGAGCGGTGCGAGGTCGAGAAGCACGCCCTCGAGCGCAGCGGCGAGGTCGGTGACCGGAACGCCGTCGGCGCCCACCTTCAACCAGAGTGCGCTGACTCCGTTTTCGAGGGCGTCCAGGATGGCGCGATTGGTCTCGGCCGCCGAGGCGGTTCCGAAAGCAGCGGAAACCAACCAACCGGCATTGACATCACGGTGAGCGTCGACGCCACGCACGTACGGAAACGTGCCCGGCAAGCTCTGCTCGGGACGCTCGTCGCGTGGGCTGTAGAGCGGTGCGACAGTGACACCGTCGTAGGTGACGGTTTCGAGCAGTTTCTGTGGCTCGGGGCCCAGTTCTGCCGCATCGACTCTGCGGGACTTGGCGAGCACACCGGCTACGGAGCGCTGCCACTCCGCGTACGCCTGCTCGACAGCCTCGGCTTCTGAAGCTAATGACACTGTGTCCGCTCCCTCTCATTTTTTGCGTGAGCGCTTTACCGATAATCGGATTTGTTCGTTAGTTCTGTGATGCTAACCCGCGGTTGAGCCCAGATATCGTGAGGATCACGTCATGTTCTTCACAGGGCTGTTCGTGGCCACTTTCCGACCGGCCGGGCGACGTGCGGATTCGGTCGTTCGTGCACGTGTAACCGGCCCTTACCTAGCGATTGTTCAGCATGTTTGCGGGTTACCCGCGAGTTCGTTTCACTGGCCGGGACTGCAGGTGAAGGCCACTCCGAAAGCCTAGTGGTTTTCGTCACAGCGCCGTTTCATTGTCGCCTGGAGCACGTCGCTTTCCCGCCCCCGTGGCGATGTTCGACTCACGATTGCGGGTCGGCAGTCGGCCCGGTTCACCGTTCGCAGGTAGCCTTGTGACCTGTGATGGGACGCCTGCTGGACCGAAGATTGATCGCAATAGTCCTGGTAGTGCTCGCTTTGTTCCTCGCAGCCCTCCTCGCCCCACATCCCACGGTGTCCCAGGTGCGAGAGTGGGCGGACTCGGTTGGCCCGGCGTTTCCCCTCGTGTTCTTCCTGGTTCATTCGATAGTCACCGTCGCGCCGTTCCCGCGCACCGTCTTCACGCTCAGCGCGGGGGTTCTTTTCGGCTCGGTGACCGGCATCGCTCTTACCGTGGCGGCAACGACTGTGAGCGCCGTTCTGGCCCTCTACCTGGTCCGCGCCATCGGCCGCGACGTCGTGTGGCAACGGATTTCGAGTCCGACGATCCGGCGGGTGGACGAGCGGATCGAAAAGCGGGGGTGGCTGGCCGTCGGCTCTCTGCGCTTGATCGCGTTTGTCCCCTTCTCGGTGGTGAACTACTGCTGCGGCATTTCGTCGATCCGGATCGTGCCCTACATCCTTGCCACCGTCGTCGGCATCTTGCCCGGCACTGTTGGGATTGTCGTTCTGGGCGATGCGCTCTCCGGCGAAGCCGATCCTCGTCTCCTGATTCTGTCCGGGATCTGCATTGCGATCGGCATCGCCGGTCTGGTGTTCGACGCTCGCCGTCAGCCTTCACCGGGCGAAACCATCGTTGACAACGGTCAACCCCAAGAGGTTGATTTGATTGAGTCAACCCAAAACGATTGACTATTGAAAGTCAACTATCTAGCATTGACTAATGTTTGTACTGACGGTGGATCAGCGAGGTAGCCGACGGGATGTCGACCGCGTCGGGGACATCATCGACGACATGGCCGATCGCAGGCTCCTGCGGCTGTTCGAGCGCACAGCGGGCGACGAGATTCAAGCGGTGACCGACGATCCGGCGCTACTCGTCCTCGTCGCACTCGAGCTGATTCGGCGCGAGCACTGGAGTGTCGGGATCGGGATCGGTCCCGTCGAGCAGCCTCTCCCACGGCAGACCCGGGCCGGACGCGGACCGGCATTCGAAGCTGCTCGGATCGCCGTCGAGCGAGCCAAGCGAGCTCCGGCCAGAATTGCCGTCGAACAGGCGCCGGCGGATAGCTCACGCGACGAACTCGCCGCAGATGTCGATGCCGCGTTCACCTTGCTCGGAACGATCGTCACGAGACAGACGAAGGACGGACGCGAAGCCATCGCCCTGATGGACAGCGGACTCACTCAGGTCAGCGCAGCGGCCCACCTCGGAATCACCAAACAGGCCATGTCCAAGCGACTCCTGACAGCCGGGTGGCACGCAGAACTCGCCGGGCGCAGACTCGCAGAACGACTTTTGGTCAGACTCCAGCCCTAGACTGCTCACGCTCGCACCGGTACAAACTCGTCGACACAGCAGGGGGCTCGAATACATGGTCGTTCTGGCGTTGATCGCGCTCGCCGTCGCCGCCGCGGCACCAGCAGTTGCAGCGGCACTGGGACCGCTCAGTCGTGGTCGACTCGAAGTCCCCGAATGGGCGTCGTCCGTGGTGGCTCTTCCGGCGCTGGGTGTTGCCGCACTGGCATCGACCCGAACGACCCCGGTCACCGGTTTCGCTCTCGGGGCGACGCTTGTCCTGTGCGTACTTGCCGCCGCCACGGCCGGTGCACCGTTGGTACTTGCCACCTTCAAGATCGCTCGTCGCCAACCGGACGGGAGCCCGGCACCGGACGCCAGACCTCTTCGCGGCGGACGTGTGATCGGCATCCTCGAACGGCTCGCGGTGGCGGCATCGATTCTCGCAACCTGGCCGGAAGGCATCGCGATCGTCTTGGCAGTCAAGGGGCTCGCGCGGTACCCGGAACTTCGCGAACCTCATGCGTCCGAGCAGTTCATCATGGGAACCTTCGTCAGTGTCCTCTGGGCGATCGCCGTATGCGGAACGGGACGGGGCCGCCACACGGGTGGGTTTATTGGCCCGGCCCCACAAACTTAGCAACCAGAGGGGTCGTAATGCGCGGGGCCCCCCCCGGGGGCGGGCCCCGGGGCGGGGAC